>CAZFHQ010000028.1:0-10812 GCA_964519325.1 uncultured Clostridium sp. | reverse complement strand
TATGGAAGACGAGGCAGACGCGGTAGAGGCCGCTGTTCAGAAGGCGCTGGACGCAGGCTACCGCACCGGCGACATTATGGCGGAGGGCTGCGCCAGAGTGAGCTGCTCCGGCATGGGCGACGTGATCAGCAGTTTCATCTGAACCGGACTGCTGGAGAAAGCGAGGTGCGCCGGTGCAGAACGAATTGCAATCTAACGAGGAGTTCGAGCGGGAGGACCAGGCCCCCAAGCTCACGTTCCGCAAAGGGCTGCGGGACGGGATCCCCATTTGCCTGGGCTATCTGTCCGTTTCCTTTACCTTTGGCATGATGGTAGTGCAGCATGGTTACCCCGGCTGGATGGCGGTGCTGATCTCCATGACCAACCTGACCTCTGCCGGGCAGTTTGCCGGCACAGAGCTGCTGATGAATGGCGCCATGTATTTGGAGATCGCCATCACCACCTTTGTCATCAACATCCGTTATATGCTTATGTCCCTCTCCCTGTCTCAAAAGGTGGAGTCGAAAATGAAGCTGCTGGAGCGGCTGGCGTTGTCCTTCTGCATCACCGACGAAGTGTTCGCTGTGGCCATGCAGCAAAAGCGGGACATCAACAGCCGGTACTTCACAGGATTGATCCTGACGCCTTATTTGGGCTGGGCGGTGGGTACGCTGCTGGGCGCTACGGCAACAGGCTTTTTGCCGGCGTCGGTACGTTCGGCGCTGGGGATCGCCATTTACGGCATGTTCCTTGCCATCATCATCCCGCCGTCCCGCAAGTCGCGGTCTGTGCTGCTGGTGGTGGTGATTGCGGCGGTGCTGCGCTGCTGTTTCTATTGGATCCCCTACCTGAATCAGCTCTCCGCCGGCTGGGTCATTATTATCTGCGCTGTGGTGGCCGCGGGCTTCGCCGCGTGGAAGTTCCCCATAAAGGAGGGATCCCCCTAATGGACTACACCCGGATTTTCATCTGCATTGCGATCATGGCGGTGGTCACCTACCTGCCGCGGATGCTCCCCCTTGCTATCTTTCGGCGGAAGATCCAGAATGTCTACATCCAGTCGTTTCTCCACTATGTGCCATATGCGGTGCTGGCGGCAATGACCTTCCCGGAGATCCTCTATTCTACCGAGAACCTCATCTCCGGCATTGTTGGTCTGGCGATAGCCGGTGTGCTGGCTTTTTTCCATCGGGGGCTGCTCACCGTGGCGGTGGGCGCGTCGGCGGCGGTGTTTATCACCGAGCAGGTCATCCACCTGGCGGCAGGATGACGCTTGACAATACCATTCAGTCCATGCTATACTGAATGTAATAAAAACGGGAATGAGGCTCTCCCATGGTTTTCAACCAGAACCGCTTTGAACGGCTGATGGCTTCTGCAAATTTCTGCAGGGGTCATTGGCCTTTTTTCGTGGGGAAGAGGGCCGGGTTCCATTTATTTTGGAGGTGTCATGATGGGTTTTTTATTTGTCGGTTTAGGCGGAGCGGTGGGATCTATGCTTCGCTATGCTATCAGCCTGATCCCTTATAAGCAGACGTTTCCCCTGCTGACGCTGGTGACGAATATCTGCGGCGCGTTCCTCATCGGTTACATTGCGGGTACCGCCGCCAAGCGGGGGCTGCCCTCTCAGCTGGTGCTGTTCCTCAAGACCGGCGTGTGCGGCGGGTTCACCACCTTTTCCACTTTTTCGTTAGAGGCGTATACCCTGCTGCAAGGCGGCCACTACTGGTGGATGGGGCTGTATGTGTTCCTCAGCCTGGCCGGATGCCTGGCCGGCGTATGGGCGGGCATGGCGCTGGCAAAATAAAGCGGCGCCGCGCGGGCAGACTGCTTCTTTTTTTGCGCTGGAAAGTGTGATAGAATAGAGTGAGAAAGGAGTGGTTGCCATGCGGCTGCTGCATTGTTCCGACCTGCACCTGGGCAAGCGGGTGAACGAATTTTCCATGATCCAGGACCAGCGCCATTGCCTGGAGCAGATCGTTGCGATCGCGGTTTCCCATCAGGTGGACGGCGTGCTGGTTGCGGGAGACATTTATGATAAAGCGGTGCCGCCGATCGAGGCGGTGCAGCTCTTAGATACGTTCCTCACAGAGCTGACAGCCAGGGGGATGCCGGTCTATCTCATCAGCGGGAACCATGATTCTCCGGAACGGCTTGCCTTTGGCGGGCGGATGCTGGAGCAGAACGGCGTTTATCTGGGTGCGGCGGCCAATGGGGTATTGCGAAGGCTCGCTTTGGCGGACGAGTACGGCCCGCTGTATTTGTATCTGATGCCCTTTTTAAAGCCGGCCATGGTGCGGCCCTTTTATCCGGAGCTGGCCATTGAGACATATGAGGCCGCGGTGGCCGCGGTGCTGGAGCACAGCGATGTGGACCCCCAGGCCCGCAACGTGCTGCTGGCCCATCAGTTTGTCACCAATAACGGGCGGGAGCCGGAGCGCTGTGATTCCGAGACGCTGTCCCTTGGCGGCGTAGATCAGGTGGACGCCGGCCTGTTTGCGGCCTTTGACTATGTGGCGCTGGGCCATCTCCACGGTCCGCAGTCCGTGCTGCGGGAGACAGTGCGCTACTGCGGTTCCCCGCTGAAATACTCGTTCTCGGAATGCCGGCAGAAAAAATCGGTGACGATCGTGACCCTGGCACAAAAGGGCAGCGTCACCCTGGAGACAGTGCCGCTGACGCCGCTGCGGGATCTGCGGGAGATTCGCGGCGAACTGGCAGCCCTGGTGGATCCGGCCGTTGTCGCGCTGGGCGATCCGACGGATTACCTGCGCGTGATCCTGACCGATGCGGAGCCCCAGTACGATCCCATGGGCAAGCTGCGTCGGGTCTATCCCAACGTGATGCGGCTGGATCTCGAAACAAACAGCGGGCAGAAGCGGCCCTCCGCGACGGCGGCGCAGCAGGTGGAGGAGCGCACGCCGATGGAGCTGTTCGCGTCGTTTTATGCGCAGGTCAACGGCGTGGAGATGTCCCCGGAGGAGCGGCGCGTGATCCAATCCCTCCTGGAAGAAATGGCAGGTGATTCCTGATGAAACCGATCCGATTGACCATGTGCGGCTTTGGACCCTTTGGCGGCGCCGTCACGGTGGATTTTTCCCGCTTTGACGGCAAGGGCCTGTTTTTGATCACCGGCGACACCGGCGCGGGCAAGACCACGATTTTTGACGGGATCGTGTTTGCCCTCTATGGCGACGTCAGCGGCGCGACACGTCCGGTCAGCACGGTGCGCAGCGACTACGCCGCACCGACCGAGGAAACGTATGTGACCCTGACCTTTCAGCATAAAGGGCAGGAATACACCGTCACCCGCAACCCGGCCTATGTGCGGCAAAAAAAGCGGGGCGAGGGTACAACGGCGGCCAGCGCGGACGCTGCGCTGACGCTGCCCGATGGGCGCGTTGTGACCAGGCAGCAGCCGGTGACCAAAGAGATCACCGCCATTCTCGGCGTGAACCTCAAGCAGTTCAAGCAGATCGCCATGATCGCCCAGGGGGAATTCCTCGACATTCTGCTGGCGGACAGCAGCCAGCGGAGCGAAATTTTCCGCCGCGTGTTCGATACCGGCTTTTATGCTGATTTGCAGGAGCGCCTGAAAGAAATGGCCTCGTCGCTGCGGCAAACGTGCCAGCAGCAGGATCAGGAGCTGCGGCAGCTCTGGCGCGGCGTGGTCTGCGTGCAGGAGAGCAGGTACGCGCAGCGGATGGCAGAGCGGCAGGAGGAAGACGCCGTTTACGCGCTGGAAGAAAGCATGGCGCTGTTGGCTGACCTGATCGCGGAGGATGAAGCAGCCTATGCGAGCGCCGCCCAAACAAAGGGGAAGCTGGAGGAGGAGATCGCGGCTCAGATCAAAGCCTTTGAAAGCGGGGACCGCCGCAACCGCGCGCTGCAAGCCCTGGCCCAGGCCGAAGGGGAATGGGCGCAGTGCATGGAGGCAGAGCCGGAGATCCGGGCGCTGGAGGAACAGATCCGTCTTGGCGAAAAGGCGCTCCAGCAGGTCAAGCCGCTGGAGCTGCAATGGCGCGCCGCACAAAAAGCCGCCGCGCAGCTGCAAACGGAGCTGGAGCAAAAAAGCAATGCGCTGGAGGCGGCCCAGCAGCGGCTCAGGGAAGAGGAAAACCGGTATCAGTCCGTGCAGCCGGTGCGCCAGGAGATCGACCGCCTGGTGGGGCAAATTGCCGGCGCGGAGGCGCAGCTGGGCCAATATGAAGCGGCAGACCGGCTGCGGCGGCAAAAAAAGCAGTTGGAGGACTACGCCCTGCGGCGCGGGAAAATGCGGGAGGAAACAGTCCGGCGGCTGCAAGACGCGGCAGCGGAGCGGCAGGCGTGCCAGCTTGCTGTGGAGCAGGCAAAGCAGCTGGAGGGACAGCTGCTGTGCGCGCAGCATGAGGCGGAACGGCTGGCCCAGCGGCAAACGGCGCTGGACACCCTGCGGGAAACGATCCGATCCTGCGAGGCCGCGCAAGCGGACTGGGAAGCCGCCCAGCGTCGGTTCCTTGAGGCGGAACAGCGGTTCACAGAGGAAAATCAACGCTGCGGAAAGATGGAACAGACGTTTTTCCGCAGTCAGGCGGGGCTGTTGGCAAAACGGCTGGAGACGGGCCGCCCCTGCCCGGTATGCGGTGCGGTGGAGCATCCGCACAAAGCGGAGCTGCCGGCACAAGCCCCCAGTGAAGCGGAACTGCAAGCGCAGCGGTCGCAGGCGGAGCTTTGCCGCCGGAGCATGGAAACCGCCAGCGGCGACTGCCGGGAAACGGCCGCCCGTTTAGAAGCCTTGCGCCAGCAGATGGAGCAACAGGGAGCCGCTGTGCTGAACGTGACCGATCCGGACGGACCGGCCCTTGCTGCTCTGGCGGCGGCGGCAGCGGCGCAGACAGCGCAGGCCCAGGCAGAGCTGGAATTACAGCTTGCTGCGTGTCAAACAGCCTTGCGCCAGCGGGAGGCCCACCAGCAGCGGATCGCGGCGCTGGATGGTGAGCTGGAAGCCATGCAGGCGGACCTCACCCGTCTGGAACAGGATCAGGCCGCGGAAAAGGAAACGTACGCCGCGCTTTGCGGAAAGCTGGATTCCCTGACCCAGTCCCTTGCGTATCCGGACAAGGAGAAAGCTGCGGCGGCGCTGGAGCAGCTCCGGCAACAGCTGGAGGACCGCAGGGAACAGCTTCACACGGCTGAACAACAGAAACTCGCTCAGCAGCGGAATGTGGATCAGCTGCGCGCGGTAGTGCGGGAAAAAGATCAGGCGCTGCCCGCAGCCCAGGCACAGCTGGCAGCGGACAGGGCGCGCTTTTTAGAGGGCTTACGGCAGGCGGGGTTCGCCGCGGCCGAGGATTACCGGGCAGCGCTGCCGGATCAGGACGCCCTTGCCCAATGGAAGGAACGGGCGGCGCAGCACCGGACCGCCTGCGCCTTGACAAAGGCCAGCTTGGAACAGCTTCGGGCCGAAACGGACGGCAAGCAGCCGGTGGATCTGCAGGGCTTATTGGCGGCGCGACAGCTCCTGGAGGAGCAGCGGCGCGGCCTGGAGGAGCGGCAGCAGGAGATCCACAGCCGGTTATCGCGCAACCGGGCGATCCTTGCCCAAATGCAGGATAAGGAAGCCACGCTGGGAAAAACCCGACGCCGGGCGCTGCTGGCCGAGCATCTCTCTAAAACGGCAAACGGCGCCCTGAAAAACAAGCCAAAGCTGGCCTTTGAGCAGTATATCCAAGCCTTCTATTTTCAACGGATCATTGACGCGGCAAACCAGCGCCTGGCGGTGATGGCCAGCGGGCGGTACCGTTTGGAGCGGCGGGAATCCGCGCTGGATAAGCAGCAGCGGTTCGGCTTGGACCTGGACGTGTTTGACGCTTACACCGGCAAGGTCCGGCCGGTACACACCCTCTCCGGCGGCGAGTCCTTCAAAGCGGCTCTTTCCCTGGCGCTTGGCCTGCTGGATGTGGTCCAGCAGATGGCCGGCGGCGTAGAGCTGGACACCGTGTTTATCGACGAGGGCTTCGGCTCCTTGGACAGCGAATCGCTGGAGCAGGCGTTACAGGTGCTGGATCAGTTGACGGCGGGCAATCGCCTGGTCGGCATCATCTCCCATGTCAGCGAGCTGAAGGAGCGGATCGACCAGAAAATCGTGGTGACAAAAGAAAGAGGCGGCAGCCGTATCCATATCGAGACAAATTAAGCAAACAAAAAAGCACGATGGCTCCCATCGTGCTTTTTGCGGTTTTGCCGCGGATTATTCTTTTTTGGCAGAGGATACCGGCTCAAGCACCTGCTCCGGAAGCTGATATTTCTCAGCGATTCTGGCATATTCGCCTTCGATTTTGGCTTTCTGCGCTTCAAAGGTGATGTTATGCTGCAGCAGGTAACTCTTCGACTTCGATTGCAGCATATTTTTGCCAATGTTGGAGCAGTGGTCCGCGATCCGTTCCAGATCCGTGATCAACTCCACAAAGGAGATGCCGCTTTCCACACTGCATCCGCCATGCTGCAGCCGTTCGACGTGGCGGTCACGCAGGGTGATCTGCAAATCGTCGGTCAGCGACTCCAGCGGGTCAATGGTGGCAACCGCATCCAGCTTTTCATTCTTATAAATGAATACCGTTTTTTCCAGCATTTCGTCCACCGCGTCGAACATGATGTTCAGCTCGACCAAGCCGATGTCCGTAAAGGAGATCTTGTGCTCGTGGTTGTATGTAGCGACCTCAGAGAGATTGACAGAGTGGTCGCCGATCCGTTCAAAGTCGCCCACAGAGTGGAGCAGCTCGGTGGCCATCCGGCTTTCCATGGTGCTCAGGTCATGCGGCGTGATTTTGAGGATGTATTTGTTCAGCTCTTTTTCGGAGCGGTCCAAAAATTCCTCCAGTTCCGCAAGCTGCTTGAGCTTGCTTTCATCGTATTCCTGGTGCAGGGACCGCGAGATACGATAGCTTTCCAGTGCGGTTTCGCCCATGGCGACAACCGCTTTTCTGGCCTGCTGCAGCGCGATGGTCGGCGTGTTGATCAGCAGGTCGTCCAGCAGCGCCATCTTCTTGTCCTGTTCAGATGGCTTGTCTTTGATGATCCGGGTGGCCAGGCCGCACAGCTTATTGCTGAAGGGCAGCAGGATCAGGGTAGTGATAATGTTGAACAGCGTGTGGAAATCCGCGATGCTGCCGCGGGTCATAATATCGTTCCAGAAGGGCAGGTGGAAAATCGCCTGGGCAGCATAGAGCACAACGGCAAAGACGATCAAACCGGAAAAGTTGATGATGACGTCCAGCAGGACGGCGCGCTTGGCCGGCTTTTTTGAGCCGATGGACGCGATGACCACCGTGATGCATTTGCCCAGGTTTTGGCCGAGGATAATCGGCATGGCCGCCGAGAAGGTGATGGCGCCGGTGGCGGACATGGCCTGCAGGATGCCGACGGAGGCCGAGGAGCTTTGCAGCACGACGGTCATGGCGACGCCAAGCAGGATGCCCAGGAAGGGATTTTGCAGCACGTCAAAGAGGCTGGTGAACCAGGGCTGCTCGCTCAGCGGGAGCATGGTTTCTTCCATGGTATACATGCCAAAGAAGATCATGCCCAGGCCCATACAGATGCTGCCCCAGTTACGGGCGCTGTTTTTCTTGACGAACATAAAGATGATCGCGCCGATGATAATCAGCATTGGGCCAAAGGAGGACGGCTTGAACAGCTTCAGCACGACGCTGGCGTCGCCCAAATCGCCCAGACGGAGGATCTGCGCTGTAACGGTAGAACCGATGTTGGCGCCCATCACAACCGGCAGGGCCTGCACCAGGCTGATGATCCCCGCGTTGAGCAGGCCGATCACCATGACGATGGTGGCGGAGGAGCTCTGGATAATGCCGGTAACGCCGGTACCCAGCGCAACGCCTTTGATCCGGTTGCTGGTCAGCTTGTGGAGGATCTTCTCCATGCCGGCGCCGGCCAGCTTTTCCAGCGCGGAGCCCAGAATGTTCATGCCGAACAGGAACAGCCCGATACCGGCCAGCAATGGCAGATACTCAATAATAAACACAACAATACACTCCATTCTAGCTTTTTGCCCGCAAGGGCAGGGAACACATAGTTCCGCTTGCTTGTTTTCAATTTGCTAACATAGATTTGATAAATTGTTAACAATTATTGTGCAATGTGCTTTGCTATTTGAAATTGTTTTGTGCAAGATAGAATTTTCAGGTCAATTATAGCATTTTTCATACCGCCATGCAACACGTTTTGTAAAATAAACGACAAGAACCAACCCCGAAAATTTAACCTGTTTTTCTGTAGGGTTTTACAAAAGATCGGGAAAGTGGAGCGGGATTTTCATTATCGCGGGAAAAACCGCGGAAGCCGCGCCAAAAAGGGCAAAAACAGGCGGGAAAGTGGGGGAGGCTGCCCATGCCCGACAAAGCAAATTCCGGCTGTGGGGCGGGCGTGTTCCCAAAAAAATCCTGTCCTCTGCTGAAAAAACGGTTCCCAATACGGTTGCCTAAATCTTGAATTTGTGATAAAATTACCAATATGTCGCAATGCATCTGGAAACGTTCTGTTTTCAAATTCAAGAAAGAAAGGAAGGTTGGATGAATCAGAATTTAAAAGAAAAAATCATGGAAGCGCTGGCCTCTGTGGTCCCGATCACGGCAATCGTGATCCTGATCAGCATGGTGTTTGTCCCCATGCCAACGGGAACGCTGATGATGTTCCTGGTAGGCGCGCTGCTGTTGATTGTGGGCATGGGGTTTTTCTCGCTGGGTGCGGATATTTCTATGATGCCCATGGGTGACGGCATCGGCGAAAAAATGTCCCAATCCAAACGGATGTGGCTGGTCGCGATCATCTGCTTTGTCATCGGCGTGATCATCACCCTTGCGGAGCCGGACCTGCAGGTGCTGGCCAACCAGGTGACCGCCATTCCCAATATGACGCTGATCTTAACGGTAGCCGCTGGTGTTGGCGTATTTTTGGTGATCTCCTTTTTGCGGACGATCCTCAAGATCCCGCTGCACTTTGTGCTGCTCACCTTTTATGTGGCGCTGTTTGTGCTGGCGTTTTTCGTGCCGGAGAATTTCATTTCCGTCGCGTTTGATTCCGGCGGCGTGACCACCGGCCCGATCACGGTGCCGTTTATCATGGCGCTGGGTATTGGCCTTGCCTCGCTCCGCGGCGACAGCCACTCGGAGGAGGACAGCTTTGGCATGATCGCGCTGTGCAGCATCGGCCCGATTTTGGCTGTTCTCGTGCTGGGCATCTGCTTTAACCCGCAGGACGCCGCGTATTCGATGGCGGAGGTCGCCCATGTGGAAACGACCCAGGACGCCTGGCTGTGTTTCCTCTATGAGCTGCCGGAGTACCTGAAGGAGGTAGCTGTGGCGCTGCTGCCGATTATGGCGTTTTTTGCCATCTTCCAGCTGTTCACACGCAAATTCCGGGTGCGGCAGATCGCGCGGATGGGGATGGGCATTCTCTATACTTACATTGGGCTGGTGCTGTTCCTGACCGGCGTAAACGTGGGCTTTATGCCTGCCGGCGAGTATATTGGCCAGCAGCTTGCCGAACTGCCCTTTAACTGGATCATCATTCCGATCGGGATGATTATCGGTTACTTTATTGTAAAAGCGGAGCCGGCGGTCCATGTGCTCAACAAGCAGGTTGAGGAGATCACCGGCGGCACCATCTCCCAAAAGGCGATGTTCCGCAGCCTCTCTTTGGGCGTGGCGGTTTCTCTGGGCTTGGCGATGGTCCGTGTGCTCACCGGCATTTCTCTGCTGTGGTTTGTGCTGCCGGGTTATGCCATCGCGCTGGGGCTGAGCTTTGTGGTGCCACGCATTTTCTCCGCCATTGCCTTTGACTCCGGCGGCGTTGCCAGCGGCCCGATGACGGCGACGTTCCTGCTGCCGTTTGCCATGGGCGCCTGTACGGCGGTGGGCGGCAACATTATGACAGACGCTTTTGGCGTGGTTGCCATGGTTGCCATGACGCCGCTGATCACCATCCAGGTTTTGGGCTTGACCTATAAGATCAAGACCCGGAACGCGGAAGCGACCATCCAGCATGCTTTGCTGCCGGATGATGACGATATTGTCGATTATGAGGGGGTAACGGAATGAGCCGGAAGGACGCGATTAAGCTGATGGTGACCATCGTCCCCCGCGGCGGCAGTGACGCAGTGGTCAAAAAGTTTAAGGAACAGCAGCTGGGGCTGCACTATGTGAGCCTGGGCTTTGGAACGGCAAACTCCGAGATCCTGGATTATTTTGGCATTGGTGAAACGGAAAAGGACGTGTTGTTCAGCCTGGTCCCCTGCACCAAGGCGCAGCAGATCATGGAGAATATCAACGACGGCATGAACCTGCACCTGCCGGGCAGGGGGATCGTTTTTATCACGCCGCTCAACGCGGTGAGCAAAATCGTGGAGCGGACCTTATACAATGACCTGACGACATCTGAAACGGATCTGGAGGAGCGTGAATCTATGGAAAATAAAGGAAAGTACAGCCTGATTATGGCGGTCACCAACCGCGGTTATGTGGACACGGTGATGGAGGCGGCAAATTCCGCCGGCGCAAGAGGCGGCACGGTCATCCATGCCAGGGGCTTGGGGAATGAAGAAGCCGGACACTTTTTCGGCATTACCTTACAGCCGGAAAAGGATATTGTCATCATGCTGGTGCAGCAGAAGCACAAGGTAGCGGTCATGCAGGCGGTCGGCAAGGCGGCCGGTATGCTGACCAAAGCCCACGGCATTCTGTTCTCTCTGCCGGTCGAGGATTTCGGCGGAATCTCATAATGGGACAGGAAGCTGCACCGGCTGCAAGCCTGAATCAGCGCAAATAAAGGGGTCTGGCGGTT
>CAZFHQ010000027.1:3238-10867 GCA_964519325.1 uncultured Clostridium sp. | reverse complement strand
CCTGCGGCGCGCTGCTCTTACCCTCCAAGCTGTGAATGATCGACATGATCTCCATCAGGTCGTCATCCTGCGCCTTGGCGGTTTCGCTGGAATAAGAATACAGCTCGTCGTCCTGTTCGCCCGATGCTGTCTGGCCAGCCGGTGCCGGCCGCACCGACAGCCGGCGGATCCATTCTTCTGTTTCCCGCACGGTGCGGCGGAGTTCCTCGCTGACGTCCTCCCCCGGGGACGGCTCCGCCACAGCCTCCCGCAGCAGCGACTCCATCTCATCCGGCTCGGCGTCAGCGCCGCGCAGCAGCTCCACACATTCCTCGAACAGCTGGGCGCCGCGCTCGTCCCAGTCAAAGGTAGGGACCATCACGTCCTCCAGATTCATGGCGGAAATTTTAGGCTGGATCGTCTCCATGACAGAACCGCGCAGCCTTGCCTGCTCCGCCGTGCAGAAGCACACCTCGCCGCGGCTGGTGGCCGCGTAAACGACAGGCGCGCCGGAACTGGTGTCCAGCACATCGTTGATCTCTGAGTTCATCTCGGAATAACCGGGGTACAGCTTGGTGCTGGACGCCACCGCGCCGGCAGCGTCATAGGTGTTCCACAGCAAAACGCCCCGGTCGTCCACCAGCTCTATGGTGTGGGCCAGGCGCTGCCCGGCCGCCGCTTTATCGTAATAACAGGTGCGCACCCAATCCAGGTCCGTGTTGTAGAGGATCTTTTCATAGTAATGGGCGTCGCTGTCCAGGAATAAAATGGCGCAGCCCTCCCGCTCCGGTACAGAATATTCCAGCAGATGCCCGCCGACGGTCTTTTTCCAGCCCATGCCCCACTGGGAGATATAATAGCTGTATTTGGTGCAGACGTCGCCGCAGTATTCCGTGATGACCTTTTTTTCTGAAATGCCGTTTTCAAAAAACTTGCGGCGGATGGTAGAAAGGCATCCGTGCAGCTTTGTCCTGCTGTCATATTCCGGGAAACAGATTGCATAAACGTGCAGCTTTTCCGTTGCCATACGCACACCTCCATCTTTCGACATTTATGGTTAACTTCCCTTTTTATTATAGCAATTTCTCGTTTGGAATAGGGTAAATTCTCTTTCATTTTGGGTTACAGTTTCGTAATGTGCCATTATTCATAATTTATCGCTTTTTCTTTTTTCTAAAATGTGCTATGCTAAGAAGCATCAAACGGGAACGGGAAGCGTCCGCTTCCCTTCTCAAACATACCGAAAGGAGGGCATTCTGATGCTGCTTGACACTGCTTCCTCAGACGCGATTTCGTCGGAGGTGGCTTCTTCTGCAGGGGAGCTTGTGGAAACGACCGTGGAGGAAGTCTCCACGCTCTGGAGCACGATTTGGGACTGGTTCTGCCATAACTGGCCCAGCTTCCTGATTTTCGCAATCATTTTGTTTGGAGGCTGGTGGGCGGTCACCGGGATCATCCGCCTAATGAAGCGGGGCATGGCAAAGGCGGGCGTGGAAAAAAGCGCCATCACCTTTATTACCTCGTGCGCAAAATACCTGCTGCGGTTTGTGGTCATTATTTTTTCGCTTTACCCCTTTGGCCTGCACTTTTCCTCGGTGTTTGCCGCGCTGGGCGCCGCTGGCATCGGCCTGAGCCTTGGCCTGAAGGAGCCTGTCGCCAACATGGCCAGCGGGATCCAGATCATATTCACCAAGCCGTTCAGCGTTGGCCACTACATTTCCATCAACGGTACGGAGGGAACGGTGACCCGGGTAGAGATCATGTTCACGACGCTGAAAACCCTGGAAAACCAGGAGGTCGTCATCCCCAACGCGACCCTGACAGCCGGCACGGTGACCAACTTCACATCCCTTGGCGTGCGGCGCGCGTCCTTTGACTTCAACCTGAAATACGGCACCGATCTGGACAGGATCCGCGAGATGCTGCTTCAGCTCGCCAAAGAGCACCCCATGGTGCTGGACGAACCGGAAACACGCTTCGTCATCCTTGGGCAGGCGCCGGACGGGATCTCCTGCTCTCTGCGGGTATTTACCCGCCCGGAGGATTATTGGCTTGCTTTCTGGGGGATCAACGAAGCCATCAGCAACCTGTTCAAGCAGGAGGGCGTCCGCGTTCCGTTCAACCAGCTGGATGTCCATATTTGCGATCCGGCGGGTACCGCGGATTCCATGAAAACCGAACAGAAATAACCCGTCCACACGCTGCGGCGTCCTGTCTCATCCGGCAGGCGGCCGCGGCTTTTTTTGCGCCCTAGCAGCCGAAGAAAAGCCGGGTCGTCAGGACGGCCAGCACCGCGCAGGCCAGGTCCGCTGTCAGCGCGGCAGGAATGGTATGGCGTGTTTTTTTGATCCCCACCGCGCCGTAATACACCGCAATGGCGTAAAAGGTCGTCTCCGTTGAGCCAGCCATGACAGAGGCCACCCGCCCCGCAAAGCTGTCCGGCCCATAGCTCTCAAAAATCTGCGTCAGGATCGCGGTGGAGCCGCTGCCGGAGATGGGCCGCAGCAGCGCCATGGGCGTAACCTCCGGCGGGAACCCGACGCGGGACATCAGCGGCGCGACCCATGCGGTGAACAGATCCAGCGCGCCGGAAGCCTTGAGCATGGTGACCGCCATCAAAAGGCCCACCAGCGATGGTAAAATAGAAACGGAGGAGCGCAGCCCCTCCCGCGCGCCTGCGAGAAAGGCGTCAAATACCGGCACCCGCTTCACCGCGCCAAAAACCAGGATCGCGACGACGGCAGTCGGGATGATATACGCTGTGAAGGAAGCAAGGCCGCCGCTCATCTGCCAGTCTCCCGCTTGCGCCCTGCGCGCCCCCGCTGCAGAAGAAACGCCATGGCGACGCCCGCCAGCAGCCCTCCGGCCGAGGTGGCCCACACCGCAGGTAAAATGGAAAACGGCTCCGCCGAGCCGTACTGCATCCGCACCGTCCCCAAAAACGTTGGGATCAGCTGGATGCTGGCGGTGTTGAGCACCACAAACAGCACCATGCTGTTGTTGGCGCGGGCTGTGTCCCCGTCCAGCCGAGCCTGCTGCATCTCCCGCATGGCCGCCAGCCCAAAGGGCGTCGCCGCGTTGCCGAGGCCCAGCAGGTTGGCCGTCACGTTCATACAGATGGCTTTCATGGCCGGGCTGTCCGCCGGGTAATCTGGGAACAGCCGCCGCAGCACCGGCGAAAAAAACCGGGCCAGCAGCGACGTCAGCCCGCCACGGTCCGCGATCTTCATCAGCCCTGTCCACAGGCACATCATTCCCGCGGTAGAAAGCACCAGCGTCACCGCGCCGCCAGCACCGTCCATCACCGCCTGAGAAAGCTGCTCCATCCTGCCGGTGAACACAGCGCACACAAAGCTGATGAGAATCAAGCCCAGCCAAATCACGTTCAACATATCGCCACCCCCATGCCACCATAGGTATGCCGGCGGGGGAACAATTATGCGCGCGCTTTGCTGGCGAATCCCGTATTTTCAACATTTTCTTGACAAATTTGGCAAGTTATGGTATTCTTTTCTTATCAAAATAGAAAAGGACTGTGACGGAATGGACGGTATGAAACCAATTGGCGTGGTGAAACGGGTCGACAGGCTTGGGCGTATTCTGATCCCCAACGATCTCCGGCAGACAATGGGCATCAAAACGGACGACCCATTTGAGATCTTCGCGGATGAATCTTCGATCCTGCTGAAAAAGTACGAACGCACCTGCTTTTTCTGTAACGGCAGCGACGACATTGTGCAGTTTAAAGGCAAAAACATCTGCGCCAACTGCCGCAACGAGCTGGCACACTGCAAGGATTAGCGCCTGCCCGCCCTGTCCGCGCCTTAACAAAATAAAACGCAAAAGGACGCCCCGCTTGCAACACCGTTCCAACGGCTGCAAGCGGGGCGCTGCTATTCTGCTCTGTTATTGCCGGATATAAATGCCTTGTTCCTCAAGGTAATCGCTCATTTCTTCTTCTTCCGCCTCAACGCGCTCCAGCGCATCCTGCGCGGTTTCCTGCTGTTCAGGCACTTTCTTGTTGTCATCCATTCCAAACCCTACCTTCCAAGCTTGCAGCCAAATTTCTATGCTCTTATTGTACTACGGTTTTCGGGCAGATACAAGTGAAAAAATGCAGAATGCCTGATTTTTTCTTAAAAAATCAACAAATTTCATCATAAATTGCAGTTTTTCCGGCGATAGAATTCACCGCCACAGGGTTTACCGTTCCCGCAAGCCGCCGCATAGCCCGCTTATTTGTAATAAAGATAAAGCTGGCACCGGATCATTCCGTTATACAGCTTCCTGCGGCGGTCAGCCCGCCGCCCAAAGCACTGCTCAAAGGATTCGTCCGGGCTGATGATAGAATAGCTCCACTTGGGCTGCCGCCGGAACACCTGGCCCATGGTGCGGTACAGCGCCTGAGCCTGCCGGACGTCCAGCAGCCGCTCGCCATAGGGCGGGTTGGTGATCACATAGCCCCGTTCCCCCTCCAGCCGGAAGTCTTGGATGTCCCGCGCTGCGGCCCGTATTTTGGCGATGACGCCGGCCTTTTTCGCGTTGGCCAGCGTCAGCGAGACTGCCGCGCTGTCCAGGTCATAGCCAATGCCGCAAAAGCCGCTGTCCCGGCGCACCAGATCCATGGCGCGCTCCTTTTCCCGCTGCCAAACGCGGCTGTCTATTTGGTCCCAGCTTTCCGCGGCAAAGCTGCGGCGCAGGCCAGGTGCCAGATTCATAGCGTACAGCGCCGACTCAATGAGCACAGTGCCGGAGCCGCAAAACGGGTCGATCACGGTGGCGTCCGGCCTGACCCGCGCCAAATGCGCCATGGCTGCCGCCAATGTCTCTTTGATGGGCGCCTGTGTGGAATTTTGGCGGTAACCCCGTTTGTGCAGCCCTGGGCCGGAGGTATCCAGCATCACGCTGACCCGATCTTTGAGCAGGAGGAACTGCACCTGATACAGCGTGCCTGTCTCTGGGAACCAGCGCAGGCCATACTTCTGGCTGAGCCGCTCCACAATCGCTTTCTTGATGATACGCTGGCAGTCCGGCACACTGGCGAGCTTGGAACTGAGGGAGCGTCCCTTCACCGGAAAGATGTCGTCCTTGCCGATCCACCGCTCCCACGGCAGGGCCTTGACCCCTTGGAACAGCTCTTCAAAGGTGCGCGCCGTAAAGGTTCCCATCAGCACCAGCACACGCTCGCTGAACCGGGAATTCAAGTTGGCGCGGGCCAGCATCTCCTTGCCGCCCGCAAAAACCACGCGGCCGTTCTCCGGCGCGACGTCCTCGGCCTCCATGCGCCGCAGCTCCTCCGCCACCAGGCCCTCCACCCCTAACAGGCACGGGCAAACCAGTTGAATCCGTTCCATTCAATTCCCCTTTCCATTCCTGCAAAAAGGGATTGCACAAGCTGCACAATCCCCTGTTGTTTCATTTACATGTTATCAGGCGTTTCCCTAAGCAAATTACTCGTTTTCCGGCTCCAGCAGGCCGTAGCCGCCGTCTTTTCTCTTATACACTACGTTGATGTCATCAGTATCCGCGTTGCGGAACATGAAGAACTGGTGACCCAGCAGGTTCATTTGCAGGATCGCTTCCTCCACATTCAGCGGGCTGACAAAAAAGCGCTTGGATTTGACAACTTTGAAGTCGTCTTTCGGCTCCTCCACATCATCTGTGGTGTAGGTATATTCTTCAATGTACTGGTCGATCGCACCGGAGTGGATCCGCTTTTCCAGCTTGGTCTTGTTCTTCCGGATCTGCCTGCCCAGCGCGCTGATCACGCGATCCAGCGCGTCGTTCATTTCAAAATCGGTTGCCTCCGCGCGATAAATCATTCCGCGCTGACGGATGGTAATTTCCACCGTTTGACGGTTGTGTTCTACTGTTACAACAACATGGGCGTCGGCATCCTCATCAAAAATACGGTTAAACCGCGCGAGCTTTTTGGTTGCCAATTCCTTGAAATTGTCCCTTAAATTTACTTTTCGGCCTGTGATCGTTACTTTCATACGAACAACTCCTACTTTTTCAAGAATTGCAGACGCAGCTTGTCCTGCTTCTGTAGCTTTATGGTATCATATTCTGTAAAAAAACACAAGTAGCCTGCCGAGATTTTATCTCTGTTCCGCAATTCCCACATGCAGCGAGAAAAGGCCGGCAAAAACGCTGTGACCGACAAACCCGTCTGCGTCACAGCGTTGCTTCAGGCGCGCCGCCCTATGCGTGGTAGAGAAAACAGGCGACCTCATGCTGGTTGTTGGGTTCCTCCGGACAGACCGTGACCGGCACATTCGCGGGCTTTTCCCGCTTGCAGCGTGCCATGCAGTGGGGGCAGCGCTCCCAGAATCTGCATCCGTCGCCCTCCGGCTGCACCTGCTGCTCCACCTTTGGGATCTGCCAGGCGCTGTCCGGCACAACAGGAAACACCGAGGACAGCAGCAGCCTGGTATAAGGGTGCATAGGATGCTCGATCACCTCGCTGGTAGTGCCGGCCTCCACAATGGAGCCGCGGTGCATGACCAGCACCCGGTTGCAGATATTCTGCACCAGCGCCAAATCATGGCAGATGAACAGGTAGGACATCTCAACCTTTTGCTGCAGCTCCAGGATCAGCGAGACGATCTGCGCCTGCACAGAAACATCCAGCGCGCTGGTCGCTTCGTCGCAGATCAGCAGCTTTGGCCCGATGGCCAGCGCCCTGGCAATGGCGGCCCGCTGACATTCGCCGCCGCTGACCTGGTGGGGGTAGCGGCCGGCATATTCCTGATTCAGGCCGACCAGCTTCAGCAGCTCCAGGGTGCGCCGGCGCGCCGACTGCCTGGACATTCCGTAATTTGTCATGATCTCCATGATGCTGCTGCCCAGCTTAATCCGCGGGTTAAAGGAGTCCGCCGGCATCTGGAACACCATTTGCATTTCCCGATAAGCGTCGCGGCGGGCTTTTCCCTTGCAGTGGGTAATGTCCCTGCCGCACAGCAGGATCTGCCCCTCCCCCGCGTCTGTCAGGCGGGTGACAAGCCGGGCGAGGGTGCTTTTCCCGCAGCCGGATTCCCCGACCAGCCCAACACATTCGCCCTTGTCCACATGGAAGCTGACGCCGTCTACCGCGACCAGCCTGCCTTTGCCCGTGGAAAAGGTTTTCCTCAAATTTTTGATCTCTAAAATATGCTGCATAAGCGCCCCCTTACTCCTCGCAGCCAAACGGGCAAAGCGACCAGTGGCCGCCGCCGAAGTCCGTTGGCGCCAGCTCCATCGGCTTGGTACACGACGGCCGGGCAGCCTCGCACCGGGAAGCGAAGGGGCAGCCGGCCTGCTCCTGGCCAATGGCCGGCGGGCGGCCGGGTATCCCTGCCAATGGCCCGCCGCCAAGGACGGGGATCGCGCGGATGAGCGCCCGTGTATAAGGATGCCGAGGGTTTTGCAGAACGGCCTGCTTTGTTCCATACTCCACCAGGTTGCCGGCATACATCACGGCGATTTTATCCGCCATATAAGAGACAACGCCCATGTTGTGCGTCACGATCAAAATCGTGGCGCCCAGCTGATCCCGCAGCTCCATCATCTCCCGCACGCATTGGGCCTGCACGGTAACATCCAGCGCGCTGGTCGGCTCGTCCGCCAGCAGGATCTCCGGGTTCATCACCATGGCCAGCGCAATGGCTA
>CAZFHQ010000027.1:0-3228 GCA_964519325.1 uncultured Clostridium sp. | reverse complement strand
TGGCACATCCCGCCGGAAAGCTCAAAGGGATAGCTGTTCAAGATCCGCTCTCCGTCCCGCAGGCCCAGCCTGGAGAAAATATCCAAAATCTGCCGAACGGCAGTGTTTTTATCTATCTTGCTGTGGCTTTTAAGGGCCTCTAAAAACTGGGTCCCAATTTTACGGATGGGGTTAAACGACATGGCCGGATCCTGGAACACCATGCCCAGGCGGGCGCCGCGGATGCGCCGCAGCTCCTCCCGCGGGATACGCAGCAGGTCAATGCCGTCAAATTCCAGCCGGCCAGACTCGACCCTGCCGTTCTCTCCCAGCAGGCCGATTATCGCCTTGAGCAGCGTGCTCTTGCCGCTGCCCGATTCCCCGACGACGCCCAGGATCTCCCCCCTGTCCAGCCCCAGGGTCACGTCCCGCAGGATCGGTGTGCCGTTATAGCTCACATTCAGTTTTTCCACCGTTAAAAACGTCGTCATGCTCCCCGCTCATTTCGTTTGAAAAAATCTGCCGGTCACGCCGTGATGTCCGTATCCGCTGTGATCTCGTAATAGTCTGACGGATGAGGCTCCAGGCCGGTCACCGTGTTCTTTGTCACAATATTCATGGTGTTGTGGGAGGCCACGCAGAGGATCGCGTTATCCACCAGCATCTGCTGCAGCTCCACGCTGTATTCCGCCCGCTTGTCCGCGTCATTTTCCACCGATGCTTTGTTGTAGAGCTCCACAAAGGCGTCGTACTCGTCGCCGCTCCAGCCATGGATGTCATAGTTGGTCAGCAGCTCGTTGAAGAACGTAATCCCGTCGGCATAAGGCGCGGTGACAACGGCCCAGGAATAAATGTCAAAATCCTTCGGCACGTCCTCGATGACGTTGTTGCCTTCATTATCATTGATATTCACTTTGATGCCGATCTCCTTGAGGGAAGCCTGGGCGGCCTCGGCCAGCAGCGGCAGCTCCGCGCGGTTCTTGTAGGTCACCCAGGTGATCTCAAAGGTCTCGCCGTCTTTGTCCAGATAACCGTCGCCGTCGGTGTCCTCCCAGCCGGCCTGTGCCAACAGGGCCTTGGCAGCCTCCAGGTCGTAATCCGGTCCATCCACCTTGCTGTCGCCAAAGGCGTAGGATTCCGGATAGCAAAGCTGCGCCACCGCGCCAAAGCCGCTCATCAGCGAATTGACAAAGCCGTCCTTGTCAATGGCCATGGTGACCGCCTTGCGTACATTCACGTCCTGGAACTTGTCGCTCTGGGTATTAAAGAGGAACATATAGGAACGGGAGGTCGAGGCGCTGCTGATCTTGTAATCGTCGCGATCCTGGAAAATCGGGATATTGGCGTAGGTCAGGTTGGCGCAGGCGTCCAGCTCGCCGTTCTGCATGGCCAGCGCCATGGTATCGCCATCCAGGAAGCAGGTGATGTGGATCGTGCCGATCTTCGGCGTGCCGTTCCAGTAATTTTCATTGGCCGTTACCGTGACAGAATCGCTCGTGGCTTCCTGCAGCAGATAGGGGCCTGTGCCGATAATATGGTTGTTGCCGTTGACCTCCTCCGTCACATCAATGATGCAGGCAAAGGGGTCGGTCAGCCAGTTGATGAGGATCGGGTTTGCCTCTGTGGTGGTGATGGTCAGGGTCTGGCCGTCCGCCTCCATCGAGGCGATCTTCAGTCCGGCGGCGGCGCGCTCATTGTTCTCCAGCAATCGGGTAAAGCACTGCTTGACTGCCTCGGCGTCCACCTGCTTCCCGTTCGAGAAGGTCACGTTGTCCTTGATTTGAATGGTCCAAACCGTGGAATCGCCGTTGACCTTCCAAGAATCGGCCAGCCACGGCTCGATCTGCCCCTCGTCGCTGATCTTGACCAGGCACTCGCCAACGCCATACCGCACGGTGCTCCAGCCCGCATAGGCCAGGTGCGGGTCGATGCCGCCATCGGCCTGGGCGCCGGAATAGGCGGTGACGCCATATTCCAGCACCTTGCTGGAACGATCCGCCGCGGAGGCGGAGTCAGGGCTGGCGGAGTCAGAGCCGACATCGCCGCCGCAGCCGGCCAGCATACCGGCGCCCATCGTCAGGCAGGCGGCCAGCGCCATTAGCTTTGTCGTGTTTTTCTTCATCGTGATTTCCCCTTTCTTACAGCCGCTCTGTCAGCAGAGCGATCCCTCGTTGCACCGCCGCGCAGCGTTACACGGTGGTGGCTTCCTGTTCTTCGTTTCGTCCCCGCTTGCCAGCGAGCAGTTCTTTTCGTTTTTTCTTATCGCCCAGCCAGCTCCGCCGCTTCTGCTTCGGGTCCAGCACGTCGCGGATCGTATCCCCCAGCAGGTTAAAGATAATCACCGTGACAAAAATAGCGGCGCCCGGCGCAAGAGAGAGCCACGGACAGGTTTGCAGCATGCTGCGGCCGTCGCTCATCATGGAGCCCCACTCGGCGGTGGGCGCCACCGCGCCGAGACCCAGGTAGGACAAGCCCGCCAAGTTCATGATCATCGCGCCCACATCCAGCGCCGCTGTCACCACAACAGGCCCCATCACATTGGGCAAAATATGCTTGCAGATCATTTTATACCAGCGGGCGCCGGCCAGCCGTGCAGCGTTCATATACTGGCGGTTCCGCATGGCCAGCACCTGGCTGCGGGCAACCCTGGCATAGCGCGGCCAGGCGATCAAGCCTACTGCGATTGCCGCGCCCCAGATGCCGCCGTTGACAATGCCCGCGATGGAAATGGCGAACACCATCTCTGGAAAGGCCAGAAAAATATCGGAGATCCGCATGAGGATGGAATCCAGCCAGCCGCCCACATAGCCGCAGACGACCCCGACAATGGTACCCACCAGGGTGATGCCGCCCACCAGCGCCAGCGCGGAGAAAATGGTAGTGCGCGCGCCGACGACCACCCGTGCGAACAGGTCTCTGCCGTAGCGGTCTGTACCCAGCAGGTGCTCCCAGGACGGCGCCTGCAGCGTGTTGCCCAGATCCTGCGCGTAAGGGTCAGGGACCAGGTATTCTCCAAAGCAGGCAATGAAAATAAGCGCCGCCGTCAGCCCAAAGAGGATCCAAAGCTTGAGCATGGTGCGGTCCCGTTTCAGCCGCTTTTGTTTCAGTTTGAGCGGTGCTCCCGACATGGCTCATCCCTCCTCGCCTTTGATGCGGATGCGGGGATCCAGGTAGTGATAGATCAGATCGGTGAGCAGGTTGATCACCACATAAATGATCGCCATCCAAATGACATACACCTGGATCACC
>CAZFHQ010000026.1:0-10921 GCA_964519325.1 uncultured Clostridium sp. | reverse complement strand
TTACTTTTTCACTGTATGCCATTGTAATAACCTCCCAATTTATTTTTTACCGTTGATAATTTCATCCCAAAGCGGGGACATATTCCGCAGATATTCCACAATGCCCGGCAGGACCTCTAAAATATAGTCCACATCCTCCTCGCTGTTCTGGTCGCTGAAGGAGATGCGCAGGGAGCCATGGGCGATCTCGTGGGGCAGGCCAATGGCCAGCAGCACATGGCTGGGATCGAGCGAGCCGGAGGTGCAGGCGGAGCCGGAGGAACCGCAGATGCCGGCAAAGTCCAGCTTGAGCAGCAGGGATTCGCCCTCGATGCCCTCAAAGCACATATTAAAGTTGCCCGGCAACCGCTTGTTCCGGTCTCCGTTCAGGTGGGACCGTTCGATCTTCATGGCCCCGTCGATGAGACGATTACGCATTTTTGTCAGCTTCTCCCGGCGCTCGGCGATGGTGGAGCAGGCGTCCTCCATGGCAACGCTCAGGCCGACGATCCCCGGCACGTTCTCTGTGCCGGCACGTCTGCCGCGCTCCTGGGCGCCGCCGTCGATCAGGTTTGGCAGGCGGATGCCCTTGCGGCAATAGAGAGCGCCTGTACCCTTGGGACCGTGGAGCTTGTGGCCGGAAAGGGAAAGCAGGTCGATGTTCTGGGCCTTCACGTCGATTTCCACGTTGCCAACCGCCTGCACAGCGTCGGTGTGGAACAGGACCTTGCGGGCCTTGCAGAGAGCGCCGATCTCCGGAATGGGCTGGATAGTGCCGATCTCGTTGTTCGCGTACATGATGGTGACCAGGGCGGTGTCCGGACGGATGGCCTGTTCCACGTCTTCTACCCGCACCAGCCCGTCGTGATACACATCCAGCAGGGTGACCTCAAAGCCCTCTTTTTCCAGTGTCTCCAGGGTGTGGAGCACAGCGTGATGCTCAAATTTAGAGGAGATGATATGTTTCTTTCCCTTTTTTGCCATCTCATGGGCAACGCCCTTGATGGCCCAGTTATCGGCCTCGCTGCCGCCGGAGGTAAAGTAAATTTCCTGGGGCAGGGCGCCAAGACATTTGGCGACCTTTTCCCTGGCTTCCTCCAGGGACTTTTTTGCGTCGCGGCCTACGGAATACAGGCTGGACGGGTTGCCGTAATGTTCGGTGAAATAGGGCAGCATTGCGTCCACAACATGCTGAGAGACTGGGGTGGTGGCTGCGTTGTCTGCGTAAACAAATCGTTTCATCGTGTCACTTCCTAATATAGTTTCATGTATCAAATATTTTGTTTCAGATAGTTTGTGCGGCAGATGTTTGCGAGTTGTGAAACGCCCGCCGCAAGTACTAATATACACCAAATTAGTATACTTTGCAATAGGCAATTGCGGAAATTGTAAAAAAATTCATAATTTCCGCTGGCGGCCAAGGAACTTCCGGCGCGCTTACCCCTTGCACCGCTCCGCTGCGGCGACAGCCAAGGCGTCGCACCGCTCGTTCTCCGGGTGGCCGGCGTGGCCCTTGACCCACACCATCTCCACCTGGTGCCGGCCGATCTCCGTCAGCAGCGCGTCCCACAGCTCCGGGTTCAGGGCAGGGGACTTGTCGCTTTTTTTCCAGCCGCGGCTTTTCCAGCCCTGCGCCCAACCCTTGGTAATGCCGTTGCACACATATTGAGAATCGCTGTAAACCGTGACAGAGCAAGGCTCCTTGAGCATCCGCAGCGCTTCGATCACAGCGGTCAGCTCCATGCGGTTGTTGGTGGTGGCGGGTTCGCCGCCGCTGATCTCCTTTTCTCTGCCCTGGTAGCGGAGGATTGCGCCCCAGCCGCCGGGGCCTGGGTTGCCCTGGCAGGCGCCGTCCGTAAAAATTTCCACTTGCTTCATTCGCTTGCGCTCCTGCGTTCCTAAAAATTTTGAGACAGGTCATTCTGCGTCCTATGCTATTATAGCATGATTCCTTCGCAAATGCATCCGGAAAACACAAAAACAGGGAATTTTCACAGCATTGGGCAAACGCCGCCCGCAATCCAGTATTGCCGGAGCGGGCGCGCCTTATCCGCCGCGCGGCCAAAACAAGGAACCGGCCATGCGGAAAAGCAAAAAAGTTACAATTATTTGTCAGAAAAGAAACTTCCCCTTGACACAATCTGCGAATGACTGTAAAATGATAACGATGTTTGTGTTCGGAGAAAGGGCCGGCCCCTGGGTCTGCCTGAAAATAAATGTTGTAAAAATTTGGATCAAATTGGCGCCCTTGTACGGAAACGGGGAGCCGACATTTTGAATTTGAGACAATTTTTAAATTAGAACTATAGAACGAAAGAGAAGAAACGGACTGGCGGATGCTCCCACTGCAAAATTTCGATTTGCGAATTTTTGCGCAGGGGGCTTGCTGTTCGTGTTTCCCAAATGAATTGGAGGTTATTTTGTGACGGAAAAAATCAAGGATGCAATGCAAAACGAACTGGAAGCAGCGGAGCGCGCGCCAAAAGCGGCGGAAGCGGAACACCCGCATAAGCGGGCTCGCCGCCCCTATGGGGAAAAAGCGAAGAAAAGCAGCCGCGAGCCGGCGGAAAAGAAGCCGGAGGCAGGGGCAGGCAAGGACGCCGCGCCTGTGAGAAACGCTGCGAAAAAGGGACAAGGGAAAAAGGCGGCCCCGCCAAAGGAAAAGCGGCTGAAAACGGCGCTGGAGGTCATTGAGATGTCCAAGCCGAAGAGCATCCGCAGAAAGCCCTCCAGCAAATCGCCGCTGCAGCGGCAAAAGCCCGCGCAGAATCTGCTGGAGGGCCGGGAAGCGATCTACCGGATCAAAAACATGCACCTGGGCAAGGCCGGCCGTTCTGAAAAGGAAGCGCCGTCCATCAAGGTGTATTTCCTGGGTGGCCTCAACGAGATCGGCAAAAACTTCACCCTGTTTGAGTGCGGGGACGACATGGTCATTGTGGACTGCGGCATGGCATTCCCGGACGGCGATATGCCGGGCGTAGACATTGTCATTCCGGATTTCTCCTTTGTGGAGCGCAACGCCAGCAAGATCCGCGGCCTGGTGATCACCCACGGCCACGAGGACCACATCGGCGCGGTACCCTATCTGCTGAAAAAGCTGCGCCTGCCAATCTACAGCACCTCGCTAACCTTGGGGCTGATCGACGGCAAGCTGCAGGAGCACGGCTTACAGGGCAAGGTGCAGCTGAATGTGGTCAACCCTGGCCAGACCATCAAGCTGGGCTGCATGGGTGTGGAACTGATCCATGTGAACCACTCGATCTCTGACGCGGTGGCCGTAGCGATCCACTCGCCGGCGGGTACCATCGTCCACACCGGCGACTTTAAGATCGACTGCACGCCGCTGAAAGGCGAGGTCATCGACCTGGGCCGCTTTGCCGAACTGGGGCAGGAGGGCGTGCTGGCGCTGTTGGCGGATTCCACCAACGCGGACCGTCCCGGCTATACGCCGACGGAGCGGAAGATCAGCGCTTCCTTTGACCAGATCTTTACAGAAAACGCGGACAGCCGGCTGATCATCGCTACCTTTGCGTCCAATATCAGCCGTGTGCAGCAGATCATCGACTGCGCCGTGAAGCATGGGCGGAAGGTCGCGCTTTCCGGCAGAAGTATGCTGAATGTGATGGGCATTGCCTCTGAGCTGGGGTATCTAAATGTGCCGGACGGCGTGCTGATCGACATTGATCAGCTCAATAAATATCCAAAAGAAAAAGTGGCGCTCATCACCACGGGCAGCCAGGGCGAGCCAATGTCCGCGCTGGCGCGGATGGCCTTTGCCGACCACCGCAAGGTAGAGGTCGGCCCGGGGGACTGCATCGTCATTTCCGCACGGCCGATCCCCGGCAACGAAAAGACGGTCGGCACCGTCATCAACGAACTGCTCAAGCGCGGCTGCAAGGTGGTCAATGATTCCGACCGGCAGATCCATGTGTCCGGCCACGCCAGCCAGGAAGAGCTGAAGATCATGCAGAGCATCGTCCGGCCAAAGTATTTTATTCCGGTCCACGGCGAGCAGCTCCACCTGCGCAAGCACGCGGAGCTTTCCATGAACATGGGGATGCCGGCCTCCAACATCTTTGTTGGCAATAACGGCGACGTCGTCGAGCTGAACCGAGATTATATGCGGCAGCTCCCGTCGGTTCCGGCGGGCCGTATCCTGGTGGACGGTCTCGGCGTTGGCGACGTTGGCAGCATTGTGCTTCGGGACAGAAAGCACCTGGCGGAGGACGGCCTGATCGTGGTGGTCTGCACCATCAGCCGGAGCGACGGCGTTGTGGTGGCCGGTCCGGACATTGTCTCCCGCGGGTTTGTCTATGTGCGGGAGTCTGAGTCCCTGATGGTGGACGCCCGGCGGTTGGTGACCCACATCCTGGAGGATTTCGCGGCCCATCACATTCGCGATTGGGGTACCATGAAAACAAAGGTCAAGGACGATCTGTCCAAGCTGATGTATGAGCGCACCAGAAGAAGTCCAATGATCCTGCCGATCATTATGGAAGTATAACTGCAAGGGGAATTGCCCATCCCGTTGGCAAATGGGCAAAGGGGTTTTTATTATGAAGAGAAGAGTGTGGACCGTCACGCCGTTTTTATATGTCATTTTAGGGCTGGTGGTCGTTATGGCCGGAGCCAGCTGGTTTTGGGATCCTGTCGCTTTTTATATTGAGGCCGGCCTGGCGTTGATCGCCGTGGGCGCGGTTGTCATCACAGCGATCCAGTTTGAGTCCCATGTGCGCACGACAATGGACAGCGCCCGTCGCGTGCTTACCGGCGTGGAGCTGGAGAATTTGAACGCCCTGGCAATGCCGGTCCTTGTGGCCGGCGGCAAGGGGGACATCGTTTGGATGAACGAGGCCTTTTTGCAGGTTGCCGGCGGCAGGGATTTCCGCGGTATGAGCGTATCTGCTGTGTTGGGCAGCGTCACGCTGGAGGACACCCTCAAGGGCGGCGAGGATATCCGGATCGGCGAGCGGGAGTTCACTGTGTTTGGATGCCGGACCGATGCCGGCTGCCTGCTGTATTTTGTCGAGGATACCCACTACAAAGCGCTGGAACGGGAGTTTGACAACAGCCGCCCGGTGGTGGCGCTCATTGCCTTTGATAACCGGGACGAGCTTTCCCGCGACAGCAACGGCGGCGAGGACACCCGGATCCTGGGGCAGGTGGAAACCACCCTGAACGACTGGGCGTACAGCGTCGGCGGCATTTATAAAAAAATCAGCGGCGGCACCCGTTATCTGGTGCTGACGGATGAAAAAAATTTTGAGCAGGAAAAAGAAAAGCAGTTCCCCATCCTGGACCGTATCCGGCGGATCAAAACTTCGACCAACCGGAGCGCGACGATCTCCATGGGCATAGGGCGGGGCATTACCAGCTTTGCCGAAGGGGAAAAATGGGCGCGGGAATCGTTGGAAATGGCGCTGGGGCGCGGCGGCGACCAGGTTGCCATCAAGCAGGAGAGCGACGCGTACGAGTTTTACGGCGGCCTCTCCAAGGGCATGGAAAAGCGGGATAAATCGCGGACCAGGGTGATCGCGGCGGCGCTCTCCGACCATATGAAGGAAAGCGATGTCGTGCTGATTATGGGCCACAGGTTCTCCGACCTGGACTCGGTCGGCTCTGCCGTTGGCCTTTGGAGCGCCGCCCACCGCGGCATGAAAAAACCGGCTTATATTATCATTGACAAGAGCCAGACGCTGGCGCAGTCGCTGATCGAGACTGTTGAAGCGAATATCGAAAGGGAGAACAAGCCGATCTTCATTACGCCGGACGAGGCGATGGAGTTCATGACGCCAAAGACGCTGCTCATCATCACCGACACCCACTCCCAGGACTATGTGGAGAGCAGCGAGGTGCTGGCCCGCGCGTCACGGGTCATCGTCATCGACCACCACCGGCTGGTAGTGCGGCACATTAAAAACGCCGTTATTTTCTTTCACGAGCCTTACGCCAGTTCCGCCTCGGAAATGGTGGCGGAGCTGGTACAGTTTATCGGCAAAAATTCCCTCATCAAGGTGGAGGCCGAGGCGCTGCTGGCGGGCATCATGCTGGACACCAAGGACTTTATCATCCGGTGCGGTGTGCGCACCTTTGAGGCGGCTGCTTATCTGCGCCGCCGCGGGGCGGACACCGTGGACGTCAAGCGGCTGTTTTCCGGCAGCATCGAGAACTACAAGGCAAAGTACCAGCTGGTTTCCACAGCGGAAATTTATGGGAGCTGTGCCATTTCTGTCGCGGCGCAGCGGAATATTTCCAATATCCGTGTGGTCGCATCCCAGGCGGCGGATGAGCTGCTGTTGATCCAGAATATTACGGCGTCGTTTGTGCTGTATGAATCCAACGGTACCATCTCCGTGTCCGCCCGATCCCTGGGCGACGTCAATGTGCAGATCCTGATGGAAGCCCTTGGCGGCGGCGGCCACCTGACCATGGCGGCGGCGCAGCTCTCCAACACCAATATGGAGGAGGCCAAGACAACGCTGCTCAAGGTGCTGCAAACGACGCTGCCGAAGGCGACCAAGTTCCAGTCGTAACGGTTTGGCTGGGGCTGGTCAACGCGGCTGCCACAACAGTTTTTTCACGAAAATCCACAGGGAAGGTTGCGGACGGCACGAGAATTTGATATGATTAACTCAGAAAGCAAAAGGAGGGTCCCACATGAAAGTAATTTTGCTGGCCGACGTTAAAGGCCAGGGCAAAAAAGGCGAACTGGTCAAAGTTTCTGACGGCTATGCCCGGAACTTCCTGTTCCCGAAAAAGCTCGCCAAGGAAGCAAACGCCCAGGCGATGAACGAGCTGAAAAACGCGGAATCGGCAAAGGCGTTCCAGGTGCAGCAGGAAACTGAGGCGGCGGAGAAGGCCGCGAAGCGGCTGGAGGGCCAGAGCATCCAGGTGAGCGCCAAGGCGGGCAAAGAGGGCCGTCTGTTCGGCTCTGTCACCGCGAAAGAGGTGGCTGAGGAGATCAAAAAGCAGTACAACGTGCTGGTGGACAAGCGTAAGGTTTCGCTGGAGAGCGAGATCAAGCAGTTCGGCACCTTTCACTGTGAAGTCAAGCTGTATGCTGGGATCTCTGCCAAGATGAAGATCGTTGTTTCTGAACAGAATTAAACTGCAAAACCTGATGGCGGCGGCCGTCAGGTTTTTTCCGATTTTTCGGAATGGGCAATCGCAGGGATGCAGAGAGAAGGTTTGAGCAATGGCCAATGAGACAAGCAGCCGCGCCCTGGAGCTGGGCGGCGCGGCGCCGTTCAGCCCGGAGGCGGAGCAATCGGTGCTGGGCGCAATTTTGCTGGATTCCTCCTGTATGGACCGGGTAGCGGAGATCCTGCCCCGTCCGGAGTATTTCCATCAGATGAACAACGCCCTGATCTACCGGGTCATGCTGGAAATGTTTACAGAAGGCAAGCCGGTGGATTTCGTTACCGTTTTGGAGAAGCTAAAAGAGAGCGGCTCCTTCGATGAGACAACAGGAAAAACGTATTTGATGCAGCTTGCGCAGCTGGTGCCGTCCATTTCTAATGTGGAATCCTACGCAAAGATCGTGCGGGACAAATATGATATCCGCAGCCTGATGATCGCCGCGCGGGAGATCCTTGACGAGGCGGGCGACGGTTCGGTGGACGCCTCTTTGCTGCTGGATTCCGCTGAGCAGAAAATCTTCGACATCCGGCGGGGCAAAAACATGCAGGGGCTGCAGCACATCCATGAGCTGGTGGTCGAGAACATCGACCGGCTGGACCTGCTCAATTCCGGCGACGAATCGCTGCGCGCGGTGCCAACCGGCATCAAGCTGCTGGATCAGTGCATCACCGGCTTGAACCGCTCCGACCTGATTCTGCTGGCTGCACGTCCCGGCATGGGCAAAACCAGCTTTGCTCTGAATATCATGCGCAACGTGGCGGTGCAGTCCAAAAAAAGGGTGGCGTTTTTCTCACTGGAGATGAGCAAGGAGCAGCTTTGCAGCCGTTTGCTTGCCACCGAGGGTATGATCCCCGGCAACAAGCTGCACACCGGCAAGCTGGACGACGACGAGTGGGTGCGCCTGATCGAAGCGGGCGATGTCCTCTCCAAGACGGAGATGTATTTTGACGACAACCCCAATGTCACCGTGCCGGAGATCAAGGCCAAGCTGCGGCGGCTGGGCCATGTGGATCTGGTCATTATCGACTATCTCCAGCTGATGAACGGGACCACAAAATCCGACAACCGTGTGCAGGTCATCTCCGAGATCACCCGGAACCTGAAGATCATGGCCAAGGAGCTGAACGTGCCGGTCATCACGCTGTCCCAGCTTTCCCGCGCCACAGAAAAACGCGGCAGCGACCAGCGCCGGCCGCTGCTCTCTGACCTGCGGGATTCCGGTTCCATCGAGCAGGACGCTGACATAGTGCTGTTCCTTTACCGGGAGGACTACTACAGCAGCACAGACGCCCCCAGCGAGGATGTGGACAGGAACAAGGGCGAGTGTATCGTGGCGAAAAACCGTCACGGCGAGGCCCGGACGATCCCCCTCCACTGGCAGGGCGAGTTCATGCGCTTTACTTCCCAGGAGGTCATCCGCGATGCGCCGTATTGAGCAAAAGGTGGAGGATACCCTGGCCCGGTATGATATGCTGGCGGGCTGCCGCCGGGTGGTCGTGGGCTTTTCCGGCGGCGCCGATTCCACCATGCTGCTCCATTATCTGCGCGGCCATTTTCAAGGCGAGATCATCGCGGCCCATGTGAACCACCGGCTGCGCGGCCAGGAGAGCCAGCGGGACGAAGCGTTTGCCAGGGAGTTTTGCCGGCGGCAGGGCATTGCCCTCTCGGTGCGGCAGGTGAATGTCGCCATGCTGGCAAAGGAGCGCCGCCAGACCGTGGAGGAGTGCGGCCGCGCGGTGCGCTATGCTTTTTTTCAGTCCCTGTGCGGCGTGGAGGGCCGCATCGCCACGGCGCATACCCTCTCGGACAGTGCGGAAACGGTGCTGTTCCATCTGGCCAGAGGCTCCGGCAGCCGCGGGCTGTGCGGGATCCCGCCTGTGCGGGGCAATGTGATCCGCCCGCTCATTGGGCTGACCCGCGGCGAAGTGGAAGCGTATTGCGCGGCCCACTGCCTGCCTTTTGTGCAGGACAGCACCAATTTTTCCAGTGATTATACCCGCAACCGGATCCGCCTGCAGGTGACGCCCCAGCTGCGGGAGATCAACCCGCAGGCTGAGCAGGCGATCGGCCGGCTGGCCCGCCAAATGGCCGAACAGGAAGCGGCGCTGGACTTTTTTGCCGGCCAAATGCTGGCGCAGGCCAGGCGGGCTGACGGGTACGATCTGACGGTGCTGCGGCAATTCCCCAAGGCGGCGGTGCTCCAGGGCGTCCTACGCCTGCTGCGGGAGCGGGGCGCCGGGGAAAAGATCACGGACAAAAAGCTCCAGTTGATTTGGGACTGCGTCCAGCGGGGAGTGGGCGGCGTTACAATCAGCGGGAAGCTGGCGGTGCGGATAGAGCAGGGATTGCTCCTGTTCGTGTCCGGCCAGCGCGCTGCGCCGCAGGCAGCCGCTGCTTTTTCTGTTCCCATGACGCTGCGCCGATGGGGGAAGGAGATCGGCACAGCGTTGATTTCCCGTCAAAATTGTAAAATAAATGAGAATAATTCCAGATTTCTATTTCCTAATGGACTGGATTATGATACAATACCTACTGATACGGTTCTGCGCACCCGCCTGCCGGGGGATACCTTTCGGCCGGTGGGCAGGGGCGTGACCAAGACGCTGAAAAAGCTGCTGCAGGAAGCGGCGGTGCCGCCCTCCCGACGGGATAGCCTTATCGTGCTGGCGCGGGGGAGCGAGCTGCTGTGGGCGGAGGGCTTTGGCGCGGCAGAGGGCTTTTCGGTCACAGAGCGCACGCGGCGCATTGCGGAGATCACGGTAAAGGAGGCGGGGGCAAATGCATCAGGACATTGAGAAGGTCTTGCTGACCAGTGAGGAGATCGCGGCGATCACCGCCAGGCTGGGCCGGCGGGTCACAGCGGATTACCGCGGGAAAGACCTGTTGGTGATCGGCGTGCTCAATGGCGCGGTGTTTTTCGCCGCCGATCTGCTCCGTGCCATCGACCTGCCGTGCCAGGTGGACTTTGTGGGCATTTCCAGCTATCGGGACGGCGCCTCCAGCGGCGAGCTGCGTACGACCAGGGCGCTGCCCACCTCTGTGGCGGGAAAGGATGTGCTGGTGGTAGAGGACGTGCTGGATACCGGCAAAACCCTCAGCTATCTTTTGGACTGCCTGCGGCAGCAGGGGGCGGCCAGCGTGCGGCTCTGTGTGCTGCTGGATAAGGAATCGTGCCGCCAGGTCCCCGTCACGGCGGATTATGTAGGCGCTCCGGCCGGCAACGAATTTCTCGTTGGCTATGGGCTGGATTATGCGCAGCGTTACCGGAACCTGCCATACATCGGCGTGCTGAAACCGGAAATTTACCAGAAAAAATCGTGCGCTCAGTAATTTGCCAGATTCGAGCAATAGATAGAGTACCGATCGAAGGAGTGAACAGTTTTTGGATAACAAGAAGGCCATTCGGAACCTTATCATCTATCTTGGGATTCCCATTCTCATTATCATCTTGATCGCCACGGTGTTTAGTGGGAGGGACAAGACCACCGAGAAATATTCCACCATTCTGGAGTATTTTGAGAACCAGAAGGTTACGGAGTATTCCATGGATCTTGGCACCGGCGAGATGACCATCACGCTGGATGACGGCACCAGCATCGAGTATGTGGCGCCCAGCGTCAGCTTGCTGTATGATGACATCAAGGACTATGTGGAAGCTTATAATGAGGCGCATCCGGATAACAAGATGGTGGTGGATCTGCAGCGGGCGGCGGAGACTTCGTGGCTGGTCAGCATGCTTCCGACCCTGATCATTTTTGCGATCGCGATCCTTTTCTGGGTGTTTATGATGCGGCGGATGAAC
>CAZFHQ010000025.1:0-11150 GCA_964519325.1 uncultured Clostridium sp. | reverse complement strand
AGCGTGAGATCAATGGCAAAACTGAACAATTCCAGCGCATATGATTTCGCTCTGTTTGAACCAAAGCCTGTTCAGGAGCCGGAACGCCAGCCGCGTCAGGATAATATCATCGAGATGCCAAAGGAGCACCTGGCCAAAACCATGAAGGGCCGCCGGCGGGTCCGCAGCCGGGGCGCTGTGAAAAAGGTCGTCATGCTGATGGCCGGCGCGGCGATTTGCCTGATGCTGATTTTCGGTCAGGTCCGCCTTGCGGAACTGACAGAGCAGATTGAAACGACACAGGAGAGCCTGGCGGAAGCCCAGAGCCTTTACACCCAGTATCAGATGCGTTCAGATTCCCTGCTGTCGATCACGTCGATTGAGGAATATGCCAAAGACACGCTGGGCATGGCCAAGGCGGAGCAGTCTCAGATGGCATACATTGAGCTTTCTTCCAACGATAAGGGAGAGGTCATACAATCTGAGGATGACAATTGGCTTGTATCCGGGTGGCGGTTCCTTGTCAATTTGTTGTCATAAGTTCAATATCATGCCAGTAAGTATTACTACAGCACGCGGCGCAGGCGGCTGAGGAAATCGGATAACTGGTGTGCCAAAAGAGAGTTGAGAGATGTCTTAACTCTTATTTTTGTAAAGGGGGAATGGAGCATGGCAAAAGGACCAACAATAACCATGTGGCGCAGAACAATGCTGGTTTTGATTGGCCTGCTTGTCATTGGCTTTGGCGCGGTAGTGTTCAGCCTGGTGCGGCTCCAGCTGATTAACGGCAGCGAGCTGAAAAGCGCCGCCATTGACCAGCAGCTGCAGGATACCCAGATCACGGCGCAGAGGGGAACGATTTATGACTGCAACGGCAATATTTTGGCACAAAGCGCCAGCGTTTGGCAAGTGGTGCTGGAGCCGAAATACCTGATGGTTTCGGACACGGATTCTGACACGACCCGTCAAAATAAAGAGAACGCCAAGGCAATGCTGGTTTCCTCCCTTGCGGAGATTCTCGATATGGACGCGGAAACCATTCAAAACAAGCTGGATACCGGTACCTATTATGAGGTGCTCCAGCGCGGCATCGAAACGGAAGAACGGGATGCCATCCTGGAACTGAAAGAGACGCTTTATGAAACATACAATGTGAGCAACGGCGTCCTGCTGGAATCAGACTATAAGCGGTACTACCCTTACGGGACATTGGCGGGTACGGTGCTGGGCTTTGTCGGCTCTGATGGACAGGGCCTCTCCGGCCTGGAGGTTTCTTACGATGATTACCTTACCGGCACAGCGGGGCGGCTGGTCAGCGTGCGCAATGCGGCCGGCACCGAGATGCCTTTTGCTTATGACCAGATGGTAGAGGCGGAGGACGGCTACAGCCTGAAGCTGACATTGGACACCACCATCCAGAGTATTTTGGAGAAATACCTGAACGAAGGCGTGGCCAACAACAACGTGGCCGAGGGCGCCATCGCGATCTGTATGAATGTAAAAACCGGCGCGGTCCTGGGCCTGGCGACTTCTGACGACTATGACCCCAACGACCCTTATACCATCACCGACGAGGACGTGCTGGCGTCCATTGAAGCCATGGACAAAGACGAGCAGCAGCAGGCCACCTCCGACGCGCTCCAGGCCCAGTGGCGGAACAAGGCGGTCAGCGATACCTACTATCCCGGTTCTGTCTTTAAGATGGTGACGCTTTCCGCCGCGCTGGAGGAGAATGTGGCGACGGAGAGCGATACCTTTACCTGCGTTGGCTACACCCAGGTGGACGATTATAAGATCAAATGCCATGTGACGGGCGGCCACGGCCTGCAAACGGTGGAGGAGGGATTGCTGAACTCCTGCAACCCGATGTTTATGTGGCTGGGCTTTAAACTGGGCAAGGACAACTTTATGGAGTATTTCAAAGGGTTCGGCTTTGGGGAGAAAACCGGCATCGACCTGCCCGGCGAGGCCTCCAGCCTATACAGCGACGCGGACAGCATGCTGGACACCGACCTCGCGGTTTACTCCTTTGGCCAGAACTTTTCCATCACGCCCATCCAGATGGTCACTGCTGCTTCCGCGATTGCCAACGGCGGCTATCTGGTGCAGCCTTACATTGTTTCCCAGATTTTAGATTCCGACGGGAACATTGTCCAGTCAACCGAAACCGCCGTCAAGCGGCAGGTGATCTCCACTGAGACAGCGACGCGCGTGACCAAAATTCTGAACCGCAACGCCACAGAAGGCTCCGGCAAAAACGGTTATGTCGCCGGCTACGGGATCTGCGGTAAAACCGGTACCTCGGAGAAGGTGTCCAAGTATAATCAGGAGGGCGGAGAAGCAGGCGGCGCGACGATGCAGTATATCGCCTCTTACTGCGGCTTTGCTCCGGTGGATGATCCGGAGATCGCCCTGCTGGTTTACTTTGATGAGCCGGACACCTCCGGCAACTACTATGGCAGCGCTGTGGCAGCGCCGGTCTTTGCCAGCATGATGAGCGAGATCCTGCCCTATCTGGGTGTGGAACCGCAGTATACGGAGGACGAAGCGTCTGAACTGGATATTGCAACGCCGACGGTGATCGGCTCCAGCGTGAGCGAGGCAATCTCCACCCTGGAGAGCAGCGGCCTGAGCTACTCGGTTTATGGCGAAGGCGACACGGTGCTGACCCAGTCTCCAGAGCCGGGCGTATCAATCCCAAGCGATGGCACCGTCGTTCTCTTTACCGACGCGGACAGCACCAGCGAAACCGTCACGGTGCCGGATCTGGTCGGCTACTCCTACTCTGACGCAAACGACATTGCCGCGAGCTGCGGCCTGCAAATTAAGGTGACAGGCGCGTCCGCCACAAGCGGTAACGGCGTCTCCAACGCCCAAAGCGTTCAGGCGGGCGAGCAGGTCGCGCCTGGCACGGTCATTACCGTGAACTTTATCACAGAGGACCAGGTGCAGTAGCGCCTGAAGGATCTTCCCCCACCGGCAAGCGCCGGTGAACGGGATCGTGCATAACATAGTGAGGAAATCAAGTTTAACGGGGGATGAGGATATGAATCTACAGATTATTGGAGATAAAAACACTCGGAAAGTAATCGCGGTTGCAGATGATATTGCCGCGTGGGATCACGAAGGCATGGCCATTGGCCTGCTGCGCAGGATCGTTTCCTGCTGCGGCCTGGACGACCGGTATCAGGTTGTTGAGGCGGGCGAGCTGGAGCGGCTCACCGGCAGCTGGTCGCCCTGCGCCCTGGTGGCGGAAGACGCCTCTGCCCAGGCGCTGGCAGAGCGTTTCCCAATCTGTGTCAGCGGGAGCGGCGGGACAGACGATGACTCCCATCACTGCACGACCTTTTCCACAGAGGACGACAACGCTGATTTTGTAGCCAAAAATGTGCGTCCTTCCCAGGATACAGGCTACACCTTCGACCTGGCCGGATTGGGGATTATCGGGCGCATCCATCTGCGGTGGTGCGATGCCCATGTGCTGCGGGCTGCGCTGGTGGCGGCTTCGGCGGCGCTCTCCTGCGGCGTTTCCTTTGCCAATGTGGTAGAGGGGCTGGGCAGCGTGCCTACCAGACGGCTGTGCGCCGGCTATGGGGTGCATTGACCGGGCTTGGCCGCAAAGCGGGCCGGCTGGATTTTTGATGTGATTTGATGAAAAAAGTAACCGCCTTCCTTTGGAAAGCGGAAAAAGGTGGAACGATTCATGATAGGAATATGGACTGTGCTGGCGGCGGTCATCGCGTTTGGCGTCACGGCGCTGTTGGGAATCTGGTTTGTCCCGCTTGCAAAGCGGATTAAGTTTGGACAGACGATCCGGGAGATAGGGCCAAAGTGGCACTCCGAGAAGGATGGGACCCCTACAATGGGCGGGATTCTGTTCATCATTGGCATTGCGGTGGCAATGTGCGTGTGCCTGCCGCTGCTGTATGCCAACCAGAGCAGCAGCACTACCCTGGGCATGGCGGAGACGCCGCTCATGATGGTGAAGGTCATCGGAGGCGGCCTGATGGCGCTGGCATTCGGCGTAATCGGCTTGATCGACGACTATATCAAGGTGGTCAAAAAGCGGAATCTTGGCTTGACAGCGATCCAAAAGCTGGTGCTGCAGTTCCTGGCGGCGGCGGCGTATCTGGCCTCTATCATTCTGGCTGGCGGCGATTCCTCCACCATTATCCCATTTGTTGGCAGTGTGCAGCTGGGCGTTGTTTACTGGGTTCTGGCGCTGCTGCTCATTGTGGGCATGGTCAACGCCGTCAACTTTACCGACGGTATCGACGGGCTGAATGGTTCGGTCACCTTTTTTGTCAGCATTTTCTTTATGCTGATCGCCGGTTTTATGATGGCCAGCGGCATGAGCTTGTTCGCGGCGGCCTGCGCCGGCGGCTGCATGGGCTTTTTGCTATGGAACTTCAATCCGGCAAAGGTGTTCATGGGCGACACCGGGTCCCTGTTCCTGGGCGGCGCGGTCTGTGCCATGGCCTTTGGGCTGAATGTGCCGATCCTGCTGCTGCCGATGGGGCTTGTGTATCTTATCGAGATCTGCTCTGTGGTATTGCAGGTCATTTATTTCAAGGCGACCCATGGCAAGCGCCTGTTTAAGATGAGCCCGATCCACCATCATTTTGAGATGTGCGGATGGAGCGAGATGAAAATCTGCGTTGTTGCCAGCGGCATTACGATGCTGATGGGGATCCTGTGTGTATTCCTGACGCTGTTCGGAATCGTTTAACACGCGCGCCGCGCCTTTGGGAAGGAGGAGATGATGTTGGCGGTACAACAGAAAAATCCGGCGTCCGGCGAACAACGCGCCAGACGGCCGAAAATTGTGCCTCACGGAAAAAATGAAAAGCTGAAATACAACAGCGACGGCACCGTGACCCGTCTGGTCAAGAAAAAGGAGCGGCTGTTCGGCGTGCGCGCCGGACTGGATCTTCCTTTTGTGCTGCTGCTGCTCACGCTGGTGATCATCGGGCTGATCATGATGTTCTCGGCCAGCTATTATTATGCCTACCATTATCAGGGCGACAGCTTTTATTATATTGTCCGCCAGGGCATCTTTGCTGTGCTGGGTGTGGCGCTGATGTTCGGCATCTCCTTTATGGACTACCATGTGCTGCATCGGCTGACGATCCCGATCCTGGGGATCTCCTTTCTCATGCTGATTGTGGTGCGGCTGCTGCCGGCGACTGCCGGCGTGCATCGTTGGATCAACCTTGGACTGTTTACCTTCCAGCCCTCTGAGATCGCCAAATTTGCCGTGGTGCTGTGGCTGGCGCATTACACCTCCAAGCATTTTACCCAAATGGGTACATTCCGGTATGGCGTGCTGCCCAATTTGTTTATTGTCGGGCTGACGGCGCTCCTCGTCGTCATTGAGCCGCACTTTTCCGCGACGATCATCATTTTGCTGTTGGCGGGCGTCATGCTGTTCATCAGCGGCGTCAAAAAACGGTGGTTTGCCATGGTGCTGATCCTTGTGGCGGCGGCCGGCCTGATCTTGCTGACGGTGATGATGGCGACAGGCAACGGCGGCTATGCCATGGATCGTGTGCTGGGGTGGATTGATCCGTTTGACCCGCCGTCCGGCGTAGACACCTGGCAGACCCAGAACTCCCTGCTGGCCATCGGTTCCGGCGGCTTGTTCGGGCTGGGGCTGGGGCAGTCCCACCAAAAATACCTGTGGCTGCCGGAGCCGCAGAACGACTTCATCTTTGCCGTTGTCTGCGAGGAGCTGGGCTTTATTGGCGCAATGCTGATCATCATTCTGTTTGCGCTGCTGGTCTGGCGCGGCGTGACCATCTCCCTCAAGGCCAAGGACAAGTTTGGTATGCTGCTGGGCAGCGGCCTTAGCCTGCAAATCGGGATTCAGGTAGCGCTGAACATCGCCGTTGTGACCAACACCATTCCAAACACAGGCATCAGCCTGCCGTTCTTTAGCTACGGCGGCACCTCGCTGATTATTCTGTTGGCGCAGATGGGCGTGATTTTGTCCATTTCCAGGTCCTCGTCCATCGAGAAGGTGTAGCGGCAGCGCTGCAAAGCGGGGCCAACCAAAATGAAACCGCCGGAAACCCGGCGGGAAAGGGTGCAGGAATATGTTACGAGTCTTATTTGCTGGCGGCGGTACAGCCGGCCATATCAATCCGGCGCTGGCCATTGCCGGCTATGTGCGGGAGCAGGAGCCGGATGCGGAGATCTTATATATCGGTGCGAAAGGCGGCATGGAGGAACGGCTGGTTCCTGCCGCCGGTTTTGCGTTCCAGAGCATTGTCATCTCCGGCTTTCAGCGCAAGCTGACGGTGGAAAACATTGGCAAAAACATCCGCACAGTGGCGCGGATGTTTACCTCCAGCGGCGAGGCAAAGCGGCTCATCGCCGCGTTCAAGCCGGATGTGTGCATCGGCACCGGCGGCTATGTCAGCGGGCCGGTGATCCGCCAGGCGATCAAAATGGGGATCCCCACCATGATCCACGAGTCCAACGCCTTTCCCGGCATGACCAACAAGGCGCTTTCCAAACAGGCGACCTACACACTGCTGGCGGTGGAGGACGCCAAACAGCACATGGACCCAAACGCCAACTGCGTTGTGACCGGCAACCCGGTACGGCAGGCTGTGATGCAGGCGGAGCGGGAGCCCTCCCGCAAAGCGCTGGGGCTGGACAGCCGTCCGGTCATCTTATCCTTTGGCGGCAGCTTAGGCGCCCGCTCGATCAATGAAGCGGCGGCGGAGCTGATGGCCCACACTGCCAAAACAAAAGGGTACCAGCACCTGCACTCTTATGGCCAGTATGGCGCCTGGATGCCGGAGCTTCTGAAAGAAAAGGGCGCTGACCTGGCGCTCAACCCGCAGCTTCACGTCAGCGAATATATCTACAATATGCCGGAATGTTTGGCGGCGGCTGACCTGGTCATCTGTCGGGCGGGTGCCATGACCCTCAGTGAGCTGGAGATGCAGGGCAGGGGCGCGATCCTGATCCCTTCGCCGAATGTGGCGGAAAACCACCAATACCACAACGCCATGGCTCTGGCGCGGCGGGGAGCGGCGCTTGTCATTGAGGAGAAGGATTTGACCGGCAGGCTGCTGTGCGAAAAGGTGGAGGAGATTTTCTCCAGGCCGGACGGCGCGGCGCAGCTTGGCGCCAACGCGAAAAAGATGGCAATTCCTGATACCAACCCGCGGATCTATCGGTTGATTCGGGAACTGGCACACCGGTAAACAGCAACGGAACAGGAGGGATGGCTGTGGTTCAGCAACAATACGATCAAATCAGTTCGGCAGACGGAAAGCTGTCGCTGCAAATCCTGACCACGCTTCCGATGGGAGCGCCCAAAGGCGTGGTACAGATTGCCCACGGGATGACCGAGTATAAGGAGCGATATTTGCCCTTCCTGCATTTTTTATCGGAGCAGGGCTACGCCGCTGTGATCCATGATCACCGGGGTCATGGCAACAGTATCCTCACCACAGAGGATTACGGCTATTTTTACGACAGCACTGGACAGGAGATCGTCCGCGACCTTTACAAGGTCAGCGAGTACGCCAAAGCAATCGCGCCGCAGGCGCCGCTGTATCTGTTTGCCCACAGTATGGGTACGCTGGTGGCCCGCAACTATCTGAAGGAACACGACGGCGCCATTGAGAAGCTGGTGCTGTGCGGCCCGCCCTGCAATAACAGCGGGGCAGGCGCTGGGCTGGCCCTGGTCCACGTCCTGCAAAAGCGCCGTGGCGGCCGCTGCCGTGTGTCCCTGGTGGACAAGCTGGTCTTTGGCGGCTGCAACCGGAAGTTCACGGAATCCAAGGTGAACAACCGCTGGCTGTGCAGTGTGCCGGAGGAAGTGGAAGCCTATAACAATGACCCCAAATGCGGGTTCCTGTTTACCCTCAACGGCTTTGAAAACCTGCTCAAGCTGATGATCGGCTGTTACAGCGAGGACGGCTGGGGGATGGAACATCCGGAGCTGCCGGTGCTGTTCCTCGGCGGCGCGGATGACCCGATTATCGGCGGCGGACACCGGTTCCATCAGCAGATCGAATTTCTGCGGGCCAGAGGCTACCAAAATGTTTCCGGCAAGCTGTATTCCGGCAAACGCCACGAGCTGCTCCATGAGGATATCAAAGAGATCGTCTATCAGGACGTGCTGGCCTTCCTTCAGCGGGCATAGGCGGCAATCACACAAATATTGTTTCATCATAGAATAATACAGAATTTTCATTCTTGATTCTGTGGTGGGAGGCGTTTGTGTTGGCAATGCTGAAGATAGAAGGTCCCTGCAGATTGTGCGGCGAAGCGCGGGTGCAGGGCGCAAAAAACAGCACGCTGCCGTTGCTGGCGGCGTCGGTGCTGTGCGGCGGGCAGAGCGTATTCCGCAATTGCCCCTGTTTGTCCGATGTGGAAACCTCCGTTGAGATCCTGCGCCATTTGGGTTGCGGCGTTCAGCGGGAGGGCGACGCACTGGTGGTGGATTCTGCCAATGTCCACAGCTGTGATATTCCGGATGGACTGATGCGGAAAATGCGGTCGTCCATTGTGTTCCTGGGGGCGATCCTGGCCCGCGTGGGGCGGGCGGAGCTGTCTTACCCCGGCGGGTGCGAGCTGGGGCCGCGGCCCATTGATCTCCATTTGGAGGCGATGCAGAAGATGGGGGCTTCGGTGGAGGAAAAGCACGGCAGGATCTGCTGTGACGTGCGCCGTGGGCTGCGCGGCGCTGACATTCATCTCGCCTTTCCCAGTGTGGGCGCAACCGAGAATATCCTGCTCAGCGCCGTCACCGCTTCCGGCGTTACCACCATTCAAAACGCGGCGCGGGAGCCGGAGATCCAGGATCTGGCCAATTATCTCAACGGCTGCGGCGGCAGCGTCCACGGTGCGGGGGAGAGTACCATTGTCATCCGCGGCGTTAACGCCCTGCACGGCTGCGAGCATACCATCATCCCGGACCGCATTGTGGCGGCAACGCTTCTTTCAGCGGCGGCAGTCACCGGCGGCGACCTGCTGCTTCGTCAGGTGGAGCCAGGCCATTTGCAGCCGGTACTCCATGTGCTGGAGGAGGCAGGCTGCGGGCTGCGGATACGGGGCAGCCAAATGGAGCTGGTTGCGCCGCCCAGGCTCCGCGCGGTGAAAAGCGTGCGCACCATGCCGTATCCCGGCTTTCCCACAGACGCCCAGCCGCCGGTAATGGCCATGCTGCTCAAGGCGGACGGCGCCAGCATCTTTGTGGAAAATATTTTTGAAAGCCGCTATAAGCATGTGGATGAGCTGACCCGCATGGGCGGCAGTATCCAGGTCATTGGTAGGGTAGCGGTGGTCAAGGGTGTGCGGCGCTTATACGGGGCGCGGGTGGTCGCGCCGGACCTGCGGGGTGGGGCGGCCCTGGTGGTCGCCGGCCTTGCCGCGGAGGGGACGACAGAGGTGCTGGGCTTGGATTATCTGGACCGGGGATATGAAAGCATGGAGAACGTCTTACAGGGCCTGGGCGCGGGAATCGTCCGCGCGCCGGAGGACAGCGGGCCGGAAGCGTGAGGCAACGGATGGAAAACAGGATGTGGATTCCCATGGAAAACCGCGATGTTTTGTATGGGAATCGACATTGGAAGGGAGGATTCAAATGGACCGAAACAACCGAGACCAATATAACTTCGATTATTTTGATCAGATGAATCAAAAGGAGGCGGCGCGTCAGCAGGCCAGGCAGAAAGAGCGCGCGAAAAACGCCCCCGCCCCCAAGCAGGCAAAGCGGCAGCCAAAGGCAAAAAAGAAAAAGCCGCCAAAAAAGCAGCCTGCGCAGAAAGCGGCTCCGGAGGCCCGTAAGACGCAGGAACGGCGCAAGGCCAAAAGCAGCCCCAGCCCCCAGCCCAAGCAAAAGCGGCAGCCAAAGCCGCCGGTAACAGCGGACCCGCTGCCAAAAAAGCCAAAGCGCTTTTTGACGCCTGAGGAGCGAAAAAAGGTGCAGCGCCGCCGTAAGGTGCTGGCGGTCATGGGCGGCAGCTTTGCGGTGCTGCTGGCAGTGATGGTGCTGAGCTTGACGGTGTTTTTCAAGATCGACACCATCGAGGTGACCGGCGCCTCCCGCTATTCGGCAGAGCAGATCATCAAGGCCAGTGGCATTGAGACTGGCGCGCAAAACCTGTTCACGCTGAATGAGGGCAAAACGGAAACCAGCATCATGACCGCCCTGCCCTATGTGGGGACTGTGAGCATCAGCCGCCACCTGCCAGGCACCGTTGTGATGGAGGTGTCGGACATCACTGTGGTGGGCGCGGTGCAGAGAGAAAACGGTTATGTTGTCATCGGCACCAACGGGAGAATGTTGGAGCTTGTGGAAAAGCTGCCGGAGAATTGTCCGCTGCTGAAAGGTGCAAACCTGACAAAAATGGAGCTGGGTGAGACGATCGAATACGAAAACGAGGAACAGGCGGCAACGCTGGATGCCTTTGCCGCTGCCTTGCAGGACGGCGAGATTGATAAGATCACAGAGATCGACATCACGGACCTTTACAGCGTCAAGGCGACCTATGACGACCGGATCCTGCTGAAATTTGGAATGCCCACCGATTTGGAATTCAAGATTCGCTTTGCCGCGGCGGTGCTCAATTCCGGCGAGATCACGGACACGCAAAAGGGTACGCTGGACCTTTCTTTGGCGGTGGACAAAAATCGGGGCTATTTCGACGCGGACTACAGTCTCGACACCAGCAGTAAAAACGACGATGACGACAGCGACAGCGGCGATGGGGAGGACGGCGACAGCGGCGATGATTCCGGTTCCGATGATTCGGATGACGACGGCATCCCTGATGATTATGAGCTGGATGACGACGGCTACTACTACGGCGAGGGCGGCTATTACGACGCGCAAGGTAATTTTTACGAGTATTAAACCGGCTCGGTCGGGAACCCGCCGGCTGCGGGCCGCTGCGCAACGCAAACTGGCGCACGGCACAGTCTATACAATATTGTTAAAATAAACGAGGAAAATGCGGATATTCTTCACAGAATCCATAATTTAAATAGAATTCACCAAAAATTTATTGAAATTGTTGCAAAAAAGTGATAAATTAATAATGATCAGTTTTGAAAATGGAGTTTCATAGGATTTAGGATAAATAGAAGGAGGAAATCATACTATGGCATTTGAGATTGATAATCAACTGGATGATGTTGTAGAAATA
>CAZFHQ010000024.1:0-11352 GCA_964519325.1 uncultured Clostridium sp. | reverse complement strand
AGACTGCCTGATCTTCGCGCCGATGATCGCCCGGCAATCGGCGGTCTGCGCAGCAATGGCCGTCTGCCGGCAAAGGGCGAGAAACGTCACCCGCGTGTGGTCTGATCCGTTTTGCGGCAGTTTTCCCCGCCGTTGCACCAGCTGCAAAACTTCATCCCGGGTCATGGCGCGTCCTCCCATTCGTCCAAAAAGGTCATTGTGTCGAATTGTTCCCGGTCGTAGGTGCTGTCGCTCTGCTCCCGCTTTCGCTCCGCCTCATCTTTTTTTGCCCAGGCCCGAATGGTTGCCAGGTGGTTTTGGTAGCCTTTCCCTTTGCTGGCCATGTACTCGGACAGCCGCTCAATGCGGGCCTGCCAATCAGGGAATTCCCCTTTCAGCTTGTCCAGCTCCTCGTCTGTCAGCAGGACATTCTGATATTCCCCGTATTTGTGCTTTTGGGGGCGGGGCGCGGCGGAGGCCGCCTCTCTCCCGCTGCTCTCCTCTGCTCTACTCTTCTCTACTCTACTCTCCTCTACTCTACTCTCCTCTACTCTACTCTGTGGATTTCTGTTGACATTTCCATCGTTTCTGTATGCAGAAACCGAGTGATTGTTAGCAGAAACTGCATTTTTGGGCGCAGGAACCAAAAGGTATTCGTCGATCACTTCGATTTTTTCACGCCGGCCGATCGCGTTAAAATATCGTTCCTGAATCCCTTTTGAAGTCAATATTCCGCAGGTCTCGTACAGTCCACAATCAAACAGACCACGGCGTAAACAAGCCCTTATGATCTCAGACACGGCATTGACACCCAGCCCCGTTTCCCGATGGCTGAACAGCAATGCAACGTCCGTATTCCATACACAGTAGTATCCTTCGCCACCGTATATCTTTTGCCACAACCGGATCAGGACGCCTAATCCCTTCATCCCAAACTCGGCGACGGCCAACTCGACCTCGTTGTTAAAATTGCAGTCCACGGTAAAGTAGTCGAGCCCCTTTTTCCCTGGGCGCGACACGGGCATTCCCCCTTTCTAAAACGGCAGATCCGCATTGTCCCGCGGGTCAAAATCGTCCGGCTGGAACGTGGGCGCCTGCCGCGCTGGCGTATCGCTTTGCCCGCCGTTTTGCGTTGACTTTCCTTTCGGGTCGGCGGTCAGCCGCCCCATGAAAACTGCTGCATGGATCCTGTTTCACACCTCTCTTATCCCGCAAAAAAGCGGGTTTGTTTCCTCAAGCAGGGAAACTTTACAGGTAGTTTTTCCCATGCTATTTTTATCGGACGGTTACCCTCCCCGCGTGGCTCAACGCCGCCGCCATGGAGCGCGGCATCCACTTCTCCCAGCTTTTGCAGGAATCTATGAAGCAAATGCGATAAAACAAAAACCCGCCCCACCCTGCTGGAACAGGATGGAGCGGGCATACCGCCGGTGGCGATATTCGTTCCGACTAAGAACAAGAATATTGTACTACCGGCAGGACTAGCTTGCAAGGGCCTGTTTTTTCACCTTTATCTTAGAAAAACGGGGATTCGCAATGGCAAGAAAAGCAATCAAACGAGAAAACGGCACTGGCGCCCGCAAAATATGACAGCATGGGAAACGCTAAGCGAACGGTGATCGGACACTACGCAACACTTCTAAGCAGACACAGGACCATTAAATGCCTCGTTCACAAAAATCAAACCTGCTGAACAGAAACAACGCCGTAGCAACCGCCCCCAAATTTGAGCAATTCAGATCGAATATCAAAATCCAAAACTTGAAATAAAAAAACAGCCACAAACCGCATAACCACGCGATTTGTGACTGTTTTCATCTGGTGGAGATAAGCGGGATCGAACCGCTGACCTCTTGAATGCCATTCAAGCGCTCTCCCAGCTGAGCTATACCCCCGTATCCGACTTTTTGATTGTAACACAGTTGGATGGAAAATGCAAGCCTAATTTTCAAAAACTTGCGGAATTTCTTGCTGCCTTGCCGCTTCCCGATTGCTGCCCGACGGCCGCGCCCAAGGCAAAGCAAACAGCGCAAACAGAGCCCGCAGGCAGGCGCCTTGTTCCGCCAGATCATGCCATTTTTGCAAAGTCCTCTAAAAACCAGATATGCTCCGCGGTAAAGGTCTTTCCGTCCAGGTATTGCAGGGCGCCCGCGCCGGTGGTAAACCGGAAGGTGAGCCGGTAGGAGTACAGCGCCTGATAGGGCAGCCCCAGCCGCTTGTTGATCTGGTTGGTGCCGTATTTGCCGTCGCCCAGCAGAGGGTGGCCAATGTGGGCAAAGTGGGCGCGGATCTGATGGGTTCGTCCCGTGAGCAGCTCGACCTCCACCAGGCTGCAGGTCTGCTTTTCCGCCAGCACCCTGTATCTGGTGCGGATCGTTTTGCCCTCCGCCTGTTTGCGGCTGGAGATATACACCCGGTTTTGCCGCTCGTTTTTCTCCAGGTAGCCGGTGAGGGTACCCTCCTTGCGGGGCAAGGCGCCATACACCAGGCAAAGGTAGCGCTTGTCCAGCTGGCGGCATTTCATCTTTTCATTTAAAATGCGCAGCGCCTCGGCGTTTTTCGCGGCGATGACAATGCCGCCGGTATTCCGGTCAATGCGGTTGACCAGCGCCGGTGCAAAGGCGTTTTCCCGCGCGGGGTCGTACTCGCCCTTGTCATATAAATAATGCTGGATGCGGGCGATGAGGGAATCAAAGTGATAATGCTCGTCCGGGTGGACGATCAGGCCCGGCTGCTTGTCCGCCAGAAGGAGGTTTTCGTCCTCGTAGAGAATTTGCAGCTTGCAGGGCGCTTTCAAAAAATCGTATTCCTGCTCGGCGGTTTGCAGGAATTCGTCCTTGAGGTACAGGGAAAGCACATCGTTTTCCCGCAGGCGGTCGGCGCTGTCGCAGCGCTTGCCATTGAGCCGGATGTCCTTTTTCCGGATGCACTTGTAAAGCATGGACTGGGGCAGGTTGGGGTATGCTTTGGTCAGGAATTTATCCAGACGCTGGCCGGCGTCATTTTTTTGGATTACCACTTGCTTGCGTTCCATGGCGGCACCTCTTTTCCCATTGCTGTTCTCATTATACAGGGCGGCGGCGGATTTCGCAAGGGGTGGCGGCGCGGCAAACGCACCGTGAAAGGCACGGCAGGATTTTGGGAATTTTGTGTTTTTTTGCTATATTCACTGTATTCTTGCTTGAATTTATGCTATAATGGCTAAGGTTATAAGAAAAATTGAAGTTGGAGGTTTTGCCATATGTTATCACAAGAACGGGTTATGGAAGTGCTGAAAGAGGCCGGCGTGCTGCTGGAGGGGCATTTTAAGCTCACCTCCGGCAAGCACAGCAACAAATACCTGCAGTGCGCCAAGATCTTCCGGAACACCAAGTACAGTGAGGAGCTGTGCGCGGCGCTGGCGGAGGAGTACAAGGACGCTGGCGTGGAGGTCGTCATTGGGCCTGCGCTGGGCGCCGTGCAGATGGCCTATGAGGTGAGCCGCTGGCTGAAATGCGAGAACTTTTTTGCAGAGCGGGACGACGGCGTGATGACCCTGCGCCGCGGCTTTGCGATCCAGCCCGGGCAAAAGGTGCTGGTGGTAGAGGACGTCGTCACCACAGGCGGCTCCGTGCGCGAGGTCATGAAGATCGTCCAGGAAGCCGGCGGCGACATTGTCGGCGTTGGCTCTATTGTTGACCGGACCGGCGGCAAGGTGGACTTCGGCGTGCCATATAAGGCGGTTATCTCCGTCGAGGTGGAGTCCTGGGAGCCGGAGGACTGCCCGCTGTGCAAGGCGGGCGCTCCCGCGCCGATCAAACCAGGCAGCAGAAAAAACTAAAGATTTTTCGATAGAACAGGGGCGATGGTGTGGCGGAGAAAAAGCGCGAAGGACAGAACAAGGGCGGATCATCTGGACGCGGACAGGCGGGGAACCCCCACTGGGGACACCGCAGCAGGCTGCGCCTCCGGTTTTTAACAGAGGGCATGGACGGGATGGAGGATCATGTCAAGCTGGAGCTGCTGCTGTTTTACGCTATCCCCTACCGGGATACCAACCCCATTGCCCACGCGCTGCTGGCGCGGTTCGGCTCCCTTGCCAACGTGTTTGAAGCGCCGCTGGAGGAGCTGATGCAGGTGAATGGCCTGGGGGAGTCCGGGGCAATCCTGCTCCGCATGGTGCCGCACCTTTCCCGCGCCTATCTTTCTGACAAGGAGAAAGGCGGCATCCGGCTTTACAACACGTCCGCTATCTCCACGTATCTGCGGCAGCGGTACATTGGGCGCAGAAACGAGATACTGACGCTGATCGCCCTGGACAGCATGAACCGCGTGCTTTGCTGCCAAACCGTTTGCGAAGGCTCGATCGACGCGGTGCCGATCCACGTCCGCAAGATCGTCAGCATTGCGCTCCAGTACAACGCCGCTTCGGTGGTGCTGGCGCACAACCATCCCAGCGGGGATCTGATGCCGTCCAACGGCGACATCTATGCCACCCAGCGGGTTTATGCGGCGCTGGACGCAGTGGGCATCAGCCTGCACGACCATTTTATTATTGCCGGCAGCCACTCCGTTTCGATGCGGGATTCCGGCGCAATGGGGGAACTCATTGCCGAGTGGGCGGCAAAATAGCAAAAGGACGCCGTTCCCCACTACGCCAATCGGTCTGTTCGCTGATTGGGTCAGTGTTCAAAGCGTCACGCCCCTGTCGCCAGGGGATGAAAATAACCGGAACAGAAAAGCCGAAGGGAGAAGCTGCTTCTCGATGCAGCCTCTCCCTTCGGTTCTCTTGTTTTCGCTCAGCGGGCAAAGGATTCCTCCCGTGGGGCAATCTCCCCCGCGTTTTTATAGATGCTGTCCGCCTCCACATAGCCGCGCACCATAGAGACTGGATAAACGCTGCTGTTGCGCCCCACCACAGAGCCGGGGTTCAGCACCGTGTTGCAGCCGATCTCCACGCCGTCGCCCAAGACCGCGCCGAATTTTTTCAGGTTCGTCTCCAGCTTTTGGCCGTCCACACACAGCGTCACCAGCGATTTGTCCGACTTCACGTTAGAAGTGATGGAGCCGGCCCCCATATGGGCCTTGTAGCCCAAAACAGAATCGCCGACATAATTGTAGTGTGGCACCTGCACACGGTCAAACAGCACGACATTTTTCAGCTCGGCGGAATTGCCCACCACGCAGTTTGCGCCTACCAGCGCGCTGCCGCGAATAAAGGCGCAGTGGCGCACCTCGGTGTGCGGGCCGATGATAGCCGGGCCGGCAATGTAGGCCGAGGGGAACACCACCGCTGTTTTAGCGATCCAGACGTTGCCCTCCCGCCGCTCGTATTCCTCCGGCGGCAGCTGCCCGCCCAGCTCCACGATCCACTGGGCAATTTGCGGCAGCGCCTCCCACGGATACGTCAGCTTTGCAAATTGCTCCGCCGCCAAGGTGTGGCGCAGGTCCAGCAGGTTTTGAATTGTAAGTTTTTCGCACATGATGCTCCTCCCTCTCCTTTGTGTCCTCAACAGGCAGCCGTGTTAAACCAGCTGCTTGAGCAGCAACAGATCCCTGGTGTCCACCACGCTGTCTCCATCCAAATCGGCGGCGGTGTAGTAATAACCGGTTATCTCGGCCTCGTTGGTCAGCTGCTGATACAGCAGCCGCTCATCCGCCGAATTGATAGCGCCGTTCCCGTTCAAGTCTCCCATAACGATCACGGTGACCTCATCCGCCAGTTCCCCATTCTGAAACAGCTGCAGCACCATGCCGGTACCCAGCTTCCCGCTGGAAAACGCGCTGCCATCGCCGCGCACCGCAGACAGGGTCGCGCCCTGCAGCGGCACTGTTTTGCGGAATTGGGCCAGCGTGGTGCCGGATGGCAGCACCACCGTGCCAGTGGCGCTGTCAACATCAAAGCTGGTGCTGACGATCTTGTCCAGCATCGCGTTTTCCTCGGTTTCAGAGGCGCTTTCATCGGCGCTTTCGTCGCCAGAGGATAGGTCGTCCACGGCGGAAGACAACTCCCCTTCGCTGCTCTCCGGCTCTGACGCAATGGGGTCGAGCAGCTCCTCGCTGCCTTCTTCTGAGGAATCCGTCATCTCAGAGCTTACGCTTTCGGACGATTCCTCGCTGTCCAGTTCGCTGTCCAGTTCTGATTCAGACGCTGACGGCAGCTGCGACGAGGACTCCGTTTCGCCGGTCAGGTCAGATTCCTGCAGCAGCACACACCGGTAAGCGTCGCCGTCATACAGCAGGGCGGCAATGCTCCCATTGCTGGCCACCGCGCGGATCTCACCCGCCGCGTATTGGAAATACCCCGCGGCGCTGGTCAGATTTTCCGGCAGCAGCAGCGCGATTTGCCCATCGGACGTGATCCCAATCAGATTGCCGCTTGCCGTGGCGGAAGCGCCGCCGGGCAGCGGGACAGCGCCCTCGACCTCCGAGAGGCCATCCGCGGTGGCCTCCCAAAGCACGCCGTTCGCATCGACCGCCAGGGCTTCGGTGCAAAATTGCAGCGGGAAGCTGGGCTGCCCCGCAACCCGCTCCAACGCCACGCCCTGCTCCACATCGGCCAGGCTGCCGCTATAGAGCGCCGCCGCCCCTGCTGCATCCTCCGCGCTGACATACAGCCGCGCACCGGCAAGCGCCAGGCCGTTCAGAACCCCCGCCTCCGCCAGCGGAAACCCCAGCGCCACCGGATTTCCCGCCTCACTCTGTGCAAAGCGCACCAGTTCATTTGTATTCGCCGCAACAGCATAAAATGTGCCGTCGCCCTCCGTTATGACCGTTTGCAGGTTCAGCTGCGCCTGGGTGTTGTTGAATATGGATTCCTCCAGGCCGGAAAATCCGGAGCCGTCCAGCGGGAGTCGCCCCAAGCAGGTCAACTCCGTTTCCTCGTCCATCGCACTGCGGGTAACATAATACAGCACGCCGTCCGTGATGAACACCCGCTCTAACGCGCCGAGAAGCTCCTTGTAGCCATCGTCGTTTTCTTCTACCGCGCCCTCCTGCGTCAGGAAAACCCCTTTCGTCGCCATCGCCCCGTCTGTGCTCAACAGCAAAAACCCGCCGTTCTCCTGGGGGATCAGCCATTGCGCGCCATCCAGAATCAATGCCTCGTCAATAACGCTGCCCGCATAGACGGAATCCCCTGACAGCAGCGTGCCGGCAAAAATGCCCGCGGCGGCGCACAGTGCCAGCAGGATGATCGCCAGATTACAAAGCCTCCTGCCCAGCGGCATCTTGGCCCCGTGTTTTGCCATATCAATCCACCTCGATTTGATCCTGGATTTCAGCGAAGATTTTTTCGCCAATGCCAGAAACATTTTGAAGCTCCTCGATAGAGGAGAAGCCGCCCTGTTCCTCCCGATAAGCGATGATCCGCGCCGCCAGCACCGGACCGATCCGGTACAGGGTTTGCAGCTCCTCTGCCGTAGCGGTATTCAGGTTGACCTTTTCCGCTGCCGCAGCGGACAACGCGGAGCTGCCGTCCGTCTCCTGCAAGGCGGAGGTTTCCGTTTCGGAAGCATTCAGATCCGTCATGATGATCGTCACACCCGCGTTGCCCCGAAAGAACAGCTCGTAACCGATCATGAGCGCGAAGCAAACCAGGCAAATGCTGATGACGACCCGGATTTGTACTCGGTATTCCATAAGAAAGCCGCCTCTACAATAGTTTTTGCAAAAAGCTCTGGAAATACGCCGGCAGCTCGCTGGTAAACTCCAGATATTCGCCGGTGCGGGGATGGCGAAAGCCGATCACTCTGGCGTGCAAACACTGCCCCTGCAAGGCGGTGATGACCTTTTTCACGCCATAAACCGGATCGCCCGCCACAGGATGCCCCAGGTATGCCATGTGTACCCGTATTTGATGGGTGCGGCCTGTCTCCAGCCGCAGCCGCACATGGGTAAAGCCGGCATAGCGGGCCAACACCTCATAGTGGGTCACAGCGTTGCGGGAATTTTTTTCCGTCACGCACATCCGCTTGCGGTCTGTGGGGTGGCGGCCAATGGGCGCGTCCACCGTGCCGGCATCCTCCTTGAGGCTGCCGTAGACCACCGCCTCATACACGCGGGTGAAGGAATGTTCCTTGATCTGCGCCGCCAGATGGCAGTGCGCCTCGTCGTTTTTGGCAACGACGAGCAGCCCGCTGGTGTCCTTGTCGATGCGGTGGACAATGCCGGGCCGGATGATCCCGTTGATGCCGGAAAGGGAGCTGCCGCAATGATACAGGGGCGTTGACCAGGGTGCCGGTGTAATTGCCCGGCGCCGGGTGGACCACCATGCCCTTGGGCTTGTTCACCACCAGCAGGTCGTCGTCCTCATAGACGATGTCCAGCGGGATGTCCTCCGGCTGCGCGTCCGGCAGTTCCGGCGGCGGCAGCAGAACCGTAATCTCATCGCCGCAGCTGGGCTTGTAATTTTTTGCCAGCGGTTTCCCCTGGCAGGTCACACAGCCCTGCTCCATGAGCTTTTGCAGGGCGGAACGGGTAAACCCCCGCAGGGCTTCCCCTAACACCTTATCCAACCGGACGCCCGCTTCCGCTTCTGTGATCCGAATTGTAATCCTTGCGCTGTCCTCCGGTTCCTGGCGGAACGCTGCTTGCCCTTCCATGCTAAGCCTTCCTTTTGTTTCGGTCGCGCCCCATAAAGAACAGGACAAACACAATCAGCAGCGCCGTGCCGACGACAACGAGGATATCGGCGAAATTGAAGATGGCCGGAAAAAAAGAAATATGGATGTAATCTGTGACATAATGCCCCGGATTCATCACCCGGTCGATCAAATTCCCCACGCCGCCGGCAATAATCATGGTGCAGGCCGAGTAGGAAAGCCAATTATGCTTTTTGTATACAAAGAGCGCTGCCAACAGCGCCGCGCACACCACTGCCGTCGCGATGATGAAGATCCAAGCCTTGCCGGACATCATGCTGAAGGCCGCGCCGAAATTCTGCGTATAGGTGAGATCCAGCAGGCCGGGGATCAGCGTCACGCTGCCCACCGCCTGCAAATGGACGGTGACCAGCTGCTTAATCAGTTGATCCGCGACAACCAGCGCGCCGGTAACAACGATCGAAACAATTGCATAAACCATGAGAAAAACGACTCCTCCATGAAAAAAAAGGCGAACAATTCGCCCGCCTTATTTCCTACGATCAAATTAACCAAGCACAGCCGCGCACCGCGCACAGCAATCTGCATGCTTGGGATCGCTGCCAACGGTATCGCTGTAACTCCAGCAGCGGGCGCACTTTTTGCCCTGTGCCGGCAGCACTGTGACAGACAAGCCTTCCACTTCCCCGCTGGAAAACGCGCCGCCGGCGCCGTCCATCACTTCTACCTGAGAGGTGATGAACACCGTGGCCAGCTCGCCCTCCACCGACCGGAGGAACTGATATAGCTCGCCCTGGCAGAACAGCTGCACCTTCGCGTCCAGCGAAGCGCCGATGACCTTTTCGCTCCGGGCCAGCTCCAGCGCCTTCTTCACCACATCGCGCACCGCGTGGATCCGATCCCAGCGGGCGGTAAAGGCCTCGTCCACACACACACCGGTCGGCTCCGGCATTTGGTTGAACACCACGCCCTGGCAGTCCGCGCCGCTTTCGTGGCGCATAGACTCCCAGATCTCGTCGGCAGTGTAGGCCAAAATCGGCGCGATCATACGGGTCATCTGGTCCAGAATGATGTGCATGGCGGTCTGTGCCGCGCGGCGCGCCTTGCTGTCGGCCTGTTCCACATAGAGGCGGTCCTTGATCACATCCAGATAGAAGTTGGACATATCCACCACGCAGAAGTTGTGGATGGCGTGGAACACCTGATGGAACTCGAAGGCGTCATAGCCGGCGCGGACCTTTTGGTTCAGCTTATCCAGCTGGGCCAGCGCCCAGCGGTCAATGGGCTGCAGCTCCTCCAGGGACACCTTGTCGGTATCCGGGTCAAAATCGCTGGTGTTGCCCAGAATATATCTCGCAGTGTTCCGAATCTTGCGATAAGCGTCGGAGAGCTGCTTTAAAATCTCCTTGGAGATACGGATATCCGCGTGATAGTCAGAGGAAGCCACCCACAGGCGCAGGATATCTGCGCCGTACTGGTTGATAACCTCGCCGGGCAGCATCCCGTTGCCCAGGGACTTGGACATCTTGCGGCCCTCGCCGTCCACCACCCAGCCATGGGTGACGACCGCCTTATACGGCGCCTGGCCACGCCACGCCACAGAGGTAAGCAGAGAGGACTGGAACCAGCCTCTATACTGGTCAGCGCCCTCCAGATAGAGGTCAGCCGGCCAATGGAGGTCGTCCCGCACGTCGCAGACGGCGGCATGGGTCACGCCGGAATCAAACCAAACATCCATGATATCCCGCTCTTTTTCAAACTGGGTGCAGCCGCACTTCTCACAGTGGGTACCCTCCGGCAAAATTTCCTCCGCCGGCTTGACATACCACTGGTCGGAGCCTTCCTCGCCGAACAGCTTGGAAACAGCCATCATCGCTTCTTTGTTGATGAGCGGCTCGCCGCACGCCTTGCAATAGAAGATCGGGATAGGCACACCCCAACGGCGCTGGCGGGAAATACACCAGTCGTTGCGGTCCATCACCATAGAGGTGATCCGGTCCTTGCCCCAGGCGGGGATCCACTGGACGGTGTTGATCGCGTCGACGGCTTCCTTCTTAAAGCCCTCCACCGAACAGAACCACTGCTCGGTGGCGCGGAACAGCACCGGTTTCTTGCAGCGCCAGCAGTGGGGATACTGGTGGATGATTTTCTGCATGGCAAACAGCGCGCCGCTGTCCTCCAAACACTGGGCGATGGCTTTGTTCGCCGCCTCGGTGGTCAGGCCGGCAAACGCCTCGCCCGCCTCCGCTGTCAGCTTGCCGTGGCTGTCCACCGGCACGATGATCGGCAGCTCCGGGTAATGGTTGTGGCAGACGTCATAGTCCTCCACGCCGTGGCCGGGTGCGGTGTGGACGCAGCCGGTGCCGCTCTCCAGGGTGACGTGGTCGCCCACGATGACCAGGGATTCCCGGTCCAGGAAGGGGTGCTGGGTCGTCATGCGGTCCAGCTCAGCGCCCTTGATGGCGCCGACTACCTCATATTCCTCGATGCCGGCCGCTTCAAACGCGCTCTTATACAGCTCGGTCGCCATCACATAATATTCGCCGTTGGCCTGGATAAGGGAATACTCGAACTCCGGCCCCACACAAATTGCCACGTTGCCCGGCAGGGTCCATGTGGTGGTGGTCCAGATGACAAAATAGGTCTTGTTCAAATCTGCGCCAAGCCGGGTGAGCAGCCCCTTGTCGTCCTTTACCTGGAACTTGACATAGATGGAATAGCAGGGATCCTCATCGTACTCGATCTCCGCCTCGGCCAGCGCGGTGCCGCAGTCGGAGCACCAGTAAACCGG
>CAZFHQ010000023.1:0-11547 GCA_964519325.1 uncultured Clostridium sp. | reverse complement strand
CCCGAAGATCCTGGGGTTCTGTGCGGGAGGGGCAATCCACCCCGCAGGAATTGCAATCATGGGTACAACTTTCGCTCATTTTACTTTCTCCTTTTCCATCGGCCTCCCAACGTTAGGACGCCGGTATTTTTCTAATATAATAGATAGGCTATGCCCGCCCGCAGAAAACCCGCCGGCGGCTCATGTGTAGAACTCCCGTTTAATGCTGCGCAGGAACAGATCGGAAAGCACCTGGTCCGCGTCTCCTTTTTGGTTGACCATCCTGTCCACCGCGCTGCAGATCGGCAGCTCGACCTGGTGCTCCCGGGCCAAGCGGAGCAGCGCGCCTGTGGTGGCCACGCCCTCCGCCAGCTTTCCATACGCACGGCCCTGCACAAACAGCTCGCCGAACTGGCGGTTATGGCTGTATTCCGAGAAGACTGTAGCCTGGTAGTCGCCCAGATGGCTCAGGCCATAAGCCGTCATCTCATTGCCGCCCATGGCTTTGATCAGGCGGGCAATCTCCCGCGTGCCGCGGGACATCAGCGCGCCCTTGAGCGCGGCCAGCCCTTTGCCGTCCAGCATACCGGCGGCAATGCCAATGACGTTTTTGGCGGCGGCGCCAATCTCATTGCCGATCAGGTCGTCGCCGTAATAAAACCGGATAAGCGAGCTGCCAAAGGCCTCCACAATCCGATCCTTGACCGCCTGCTGATTGCTGTCGATCACCATACAGTTGGGGATGCCCCGCGTAAAATCCTGCACATGGCCCGGGCCGACCCAAATGGCCGTGTCCGCGTCAGTGAACTCCGCCACCACCTGGGTCAGCCGTTTTCCGGTAGAAGCCTCCAGCCCCTTCATACACAGCACAAGGGTTTTGCCGTCCAGCGGCTGCGCGGCAAGCTGCCCCATCAGGCTGCGCAGGTTCTGCGCCGCAATGGAGATGACCAGCACCTCCCCGTGGGCTGACACCTGGGCCAGGCTGTCGGTCAAGGCCACACTGCCGTCAAACGTCACCAGGCCGTTGGTCCCCGTTTCTTGAAACTGACGCAGGCGCGCGGAGCCGGGCCTGCCATAGAGCAGGACCTCATGGTCAATTTGGTTCAAATACCAGGCAATAAAGCTGCCCCATCTGCCGCAGCCGATCACTGAAACTTTCATGCGGTCCCTCCTCTTGACGTTGAAGCTCCAACAGGCAAACAACTGTTTTTTTGCCATGCTAAAGTAGATTATAGCATAAAATAAAGGAAAGTACACTAGAAAAGTGCAAAATTATTCTTTCCCCTCCGGCAGCGGCGGATCCTGCCGCTCCATCTCGAACCAGAAGCAGCTGCCCTTCCCCAGCTCGCTCATAACGCCGTAGGTGGTGCCGGGGTGCAGATCCAAAATCGACTTGACGATAGAAAGCCCCAGCCCTGTGCCGACCTGCGCCCGCTTGTGGGTCTTGTCCACCTTGTAATAGCGCTCCCAAATATCGTTGAGCTTGGACGGCTCGATGCCCGCCCCGGTATCCGTGATCTCCACGCGCACCCGGTTGGCCGCCGTCGTTTGGCGCAGGGCCACCCGTTTGTCCGGGCCGGTGTAGTTGATGGCGTTGTTAACCAGGTTGCATACCACCTGGGTCATTTTGAGGGGGTCGCCCTTGACCCACGCGTCTGTCTCCGCCTGGAACGTGATGCTGTAATCGGTCATTTTGCCGTACCGCTTCAGCAGGGACCGGATGCTCTCCGTCAGGTTGAACACCTCCACCTGGAGGGTCTCGGCGCCGGACTGCAGCTTGGAGAGGTCCAACACATCGCTGACAAGGTCGGACAGGCGGGTCGCCTCGTCAATAATGACCTGAATATTTTCCGGCGTGTTCTCATTGGGCAAATCCCGTATGACCTCCGCGTAGCCGACGATCATGGTCAGCGGCGTGCGCAGGTCGTGGGAAACATTCGCCACCAGCTCCCGCTGGAGGCCGTCTACCTTGGAGAGCTCCCGCGCGGCGTAATTCAGCGTTTGGGCCAGTTCCTGCACTTCCCGGTAGCCGCCCTCGCTGAAGGTGACCTGGTAATTGCCGGCGGCAAGCTGCTTGGCAGACTCGTTGATCCTGCGGATGGGCTTTGACACCATGTATGAGAGCAGCAGCGCCATCAAAAAGGCCAGCACCAGCATGATTGCCGTAATCCAGGTCAGCTGCACCTGCAGCGTCTCCACCGCAGCCGTCACGGGGAACATCTTGGTGTTCAGCAAAATAAAACGCGGGCTGCCGTCCGCTTGGGCGGTGACGGCCATGTATAGCAGCAGCTTTGTGCCGTCGCCCGTCTGGGCCGGCTCCGCAGCAGTTTCCGCTTTGTCGTTCTCCCAGAGCTGCTGGGTCTGTTCAAAATAGGCGCCGCCATTTTTTAAGGTAAGATAATAAGCGCTGACATACGTCAGCGCATCCATCCTGTGGATCAGGCAGTCGCGCATCTCCTTTTGGCTGTGCAGCACAAAACCGGTCTCGTCGGTAATGACAATGCAGAGCTGCTTCTCGGCGGAGATCTCCTCCAGCAGGCTGTCCAGCTCAGGGTCGTCGATATTTTTGATGATCTGCTGCATACAGGACTGGAGCTGCTTGACCTTAATGCTGCGATAAAAGGTATTGAGCAGGCCAGTTTGAAACACCCACAGCACACCCAGCACCACGGCGACCAGAACGGCGCAGGCAGTGAACACCCGCCACTTGATGCTGCCCAGGAGGCGCCAGCCCTTACTCGGCTTCAAAGCGATACCCGACGCCCCGCAGCGTCACGATCATTTTGCTGTATTTGCCCAGGCTCTTGCGCAGCAGCTTGATGTGGGTGTCCAGCGTCCTGTCGTCGCCGTAAAAATCAAAGCCCCACACATTGGTGATCAGCATCTCGCGGGTGAGGGCGATGTTCCGGTTCTCCACCATATAGAACAGCAGGTCGTACTCCTTGGGCGACAGCTCCACCCGTTGGCCGTCCACCGTGACGATGCGCGCGGTGAAATCCACCGTAAGCCCTTCATAGGACCAGACCTCCTTTTGCGGGGCGCTGCGCGGCCGCGCCCGCTTGAGGATGGCGCCCACCCGCAGCATCAGCTCCTTGGGAGAGAAAGGCTTGACCACATAATCGTCGGCGCCGCTTTCAAAGCCGTGGATCTTGTCGTATTCCTCGCCGCGGGCAGAAAGCAGCAGGATCGGCGTATCCGACACCTTGCGGATCTCTTTCGCGGCAGAAAAGCCGTCCAGCTCCGGCATCATCACATCCAGGATGATGATGTCGAACGCATAGGGGCTTTTGCGGCAAAGCTGCACTGCCTCCATGCCGTCCGCGGCCTCCTCCACGGTATAGCCCTCGAACTCCGCGTATTTCCGGATCAGCGCCCGAATTTTTGCCTCGTCGTCAACGACCAGAATTTTATACATCTAATTTTCCTCCGCACCGGTTTCAGAAACATAAAAGAATCAAAATAACGAATCTATTGTATTATAACACAAATCCCCATAGAGTGCAAAATCAAAAACGGCACAAACCATACTTTTTTCGCGCCAATGTCATAATGGTGGCGGCAGGGCGCTATTTATGTTACACAGCCCGTCTGCGGCCGGCGGCGCCTCCCCCTGGGCGCCTTTTGCGCGGCGTTTTGTGAACAAGCTGTGAATGATTTTGACTTTTGGCACATTTACACATTGCATTTTTAGCAGTTTTCGTGTACTATGATGATAGGTTCTTTGACTGATTTCGTACAGTATGACCGAAACGAAATCAGATTGGCGCCAAAAATTTTATAGAATACTGGTGAATCATGATGAAAAACAACATTGTAATTACAATCGCGCGGCAATACGGCAGCGGCGGCCGGGAGATCGGCAAACGCATTGCGGAAAAACTCGGCATTGTCTACCTGGATAAGGAGATCATCGCGCAGGCTGTGGAAGACAGCGGGATCCGCGCAGACCTGATGAACCGCAACGACGAATCCGCCGGCCATCCGCTGGGGCAGGCGTTCGCTTCCGGCGGGCTGAACTCCTATTTCGGCGGCGACCTCTCCATCAACGACAGGGTGTTCATGGCCCAGTCCGACGCGATCAAAAAGCTGGCCAAGGCCCAGTCCTGCGTGATCATCGGCCGGTGCGCCAGCTATGTCCTCCGCGACGAGGTGCGCCACCTGAGCGTGTTCATCAACGCGGACATGGAGGATCGCATCCGTCGGGCTGTGAACGTGTACGGCGAGCCGGAAAAGAAGATCAAGGAGCGGCTGGCCAAAAAGGACAAACAGCGCGCCCACTACCACAGCTACTACACTGATGAGCGCTGGATGGACCTGGAGCAGTATGACATTACGGTGAACAGCACCTCCATCGGCATGGACAACGCCGTTGACCTGATCATCGCGGCGGCGAAATATCGCTGCGGTAATGTATGAGTCGGCTTGTGCAATCTGCTGAAAAAAAGCAGTTTTTTCGTTTTTTTTCGTGTTGCTTCTACATATTTTGTATATTCTGTATAATTATGGGCTTATTTTTTGTGTGAATCTGTTAAATAAAAAACGAAATTAACAATTTACTAACAATTTCTACTATGGTATAATAAATTGGATTGTTTTTTGCTGAATTGATCGAAGGAGGTATTTTGTGAAGCTAAAACAGCCCATTCCCTACAAAATTCCGCTGATTTTGCTCTCTATTCTGCTGGCAGTCACCATCGGCGTGCTGATCGCGATCTGGGCAGCCTTTGGCACTGGCGGCGGCGTTTCTAAGTATGAGGCGACCAGCTACGCCATGGGGACCTATGTGACGCAAACCGTATATGGCGGCAGCTCCACAGAGCAGAGCGGCGCGGCAGCCGCGGGGAAAAGCGCTGTCTCTGACCTGGACGCGCTGATTTCCTGGCGGGAGGAAGGCTCCGACATCCAAAGGCTGAATAACAGCGCCGGCTCCGGCGCGGTGGACGTCAGCGCGGAAACGGCGGAGATCCTGGAGACGGCCCTCTCTGTTGCAAAGGCGACAGACGGCGCTTACGACCCCACTATCCTGCCGATCTCCCTCCTCTGGAATTTTGACGAGGACGCCAAGACGGTTCCGGCGGACGACGTGCTCCAGACTTACCTGCCCTATGTGGATTACACCCAATTGACGGTAGACCGGGACGCCTGCTCCGCCGCCCTGGCGGGGGAGCACAGCGCGGTAGACCTGGGGGCGATTGGCAAAGGAGCGGCATGCGACGCCGTGACAGCGGCCTATGCGGAAACGGGGATCTCAGGCGGCATTGTGGCTGTCGGAGGGAGCGTTGGCGTGTATGGCGAAAAAGGGGACGGCACAAGCTGGACGATCGGCCTGCGCAACCCCAACAGCGGCGATGACACCGCCGCCAGCATGGGGACGCTTTCGATCGCCGGCGGGTTTGTTTCCACCTCTGGTACTTATGAAAAAACCTTTACAGCGGACGGCGTTACCTACCACCATATCCTGGACCCGAACACCGGATACCCCGCAAACACCGGCCTGGTTTCCGCGACGGTTTACTGCGGCGGCAGCGGCGCCCTCTCGGACGCGCTTTCCACCGCCTGCATCCTGCTGGGCCAGGAGGACGCCATAGCGTTGCTGGAGTCCTACGGCGCGGGCGGCGTTTTCATCACAACGGAAAACGAGGTCATCGTCACCGGCAGCCTGCGGGACAGCTTCACCCTCACAGACAGCAGCTTTACATTACAATCGTAGCGAACAGTCAGCAGTCACTTTCATGACAAAAAATTAACGGCGCCGGTTTCCGGCTTCGTTTTAATTGATTCAAGGAGGAGTTTGAAATGGAATTTACGTTACCGACAAACCCATTTAGAACCCACGGCGGCGTACACGCCCCTCACCGCAAGCATACGGCAAAGTCGGCTTCGGTGATCATGCCGCCGCCACAGCAAGTCGTCATCCCAATGTCCATGCACATTGGCGCCCCCTGCACCCCGCTGGTAAAAATCGGCAACCCGGTGCTGGTGGGCCAAAAAATCGGCGAGGGCAAAGGCTTTGTTTCCGCGCCGATCCACGCCAGCGTTTCCGGCAAGGTGAAGGCTGTCGGTCCGGTTTCACTCGGCACCGGCGTCACCATGGACGCCATCACCATTGAGTCCGACGGGGAAATGACCGTTTCCCCAGACGTGCAGCCCCCTGTCATCAACTCCAAGGAGGATTTCCTCAACGCTGTCAGGGAATCCGGCCTGGTCGGTCTGGGCGGCGCGGGCTTCCCGACCCATGTGAAGCACGCCTCCAAGGACCCGCTGGACACCCTGCTGATCAACGGCGCGGAATGTGAACCCTACCTGACCTCTGACAACCGGGAAGCGCTGGAAGAGGGCGAGCATGTGCTGGACGGCATCTTCGCCGTGATGCACTGGCTGGGCATCGGGCGCACCATCATCGGCATTGAAAGCAACAAGCCCCAGGCAATCGCCCACATACGGGAGCTGCTTTCCAAAGACAGCCGCAACCAAAACCGCGTTGGCGTGCTGGCACTGAAGGCCAGTTACCCCCAGGGCGCTGAAAAGGTCCTGGTCAAGGCTGCCACAGACCGCACCGTCCCCATGGGCAAGCTGCCCTCCGCCGTAGGCTGCATTGTGATGAATATCACCTCGGTGGGCTTTTTGGGCAGGTACTTAAAAACCGGTATGCCGCTGATTACAAAGCGCGTTACCATCGACGGCTCCGCCGTTGCCCACCCGCAAAACGTCATCGCCCCCATCGGCGCGAAGATCTGCGACGTCATCGAATTTTGCGGCGGCTACAAGGAAGAACCGAAAAAACTCCTTTACGGCGGCCCGATGATGGGCATGGCCCTTTATACTGACGAGTCTCCCATTTTAAAGCAGACCAACGGCGTCCTGGCCCTGAACGAAAAGGACTCCACCCTGCAAAAAACGACGGCCTGCATTCACTGCGGCTTCTGCCTGACCGTGTGTCCCATGAGCTTGCAGCCGATCCTGCTGGAGCAGTACACCAAGGTGAAAAACCTGGACGCCCTGAACAACGCGGCCGTCATGAATTGTATTGAATGTGGATGCTGCTCTTTCAACTGTCCTGCCAAACGGCCCCTTGTCCAGTCCATCCGCATTGGCAAATCCCTGGTCCGCCAGGCTGCGGCCGAGGCCAAAGCCAAGGAAAAAGCAAAAGCGGAGGCGGAGGCGGCCGAAAAAACCAAGCAGGCCACCACTGCCTGAGGGCAGGATTGTAACTGATTGTTCTCACTGCGTATAGATTTCATATTAAGAGAGGTACCAATCGCTATGAAAGACAAATTGATTGTATCGTCTTCGCCCCATTTAAAGGGCAGACGCACGACTACCGGCATCATGTTGGATGTGATTATCGCATTGATGCCAGCGCTTATCGCTTCCATTGTTTACTTTGGCTACCGCGCCGCGATCCTCATCGCGGTTTGCGTTGCGACCTGCGTGGTGTCAGAGTGGGTATGCAGGCTTGTGATGAAGCGCGAAAACACAATTTCTGACCTGAGCGCCGTTGTAACCGGCCTCCTGTTAGCCTTCAACCTGCCGGTCGGTCTCCATCCGGTCATGGCCGCCATCGGCTCTGTGATCGCGATCGTCGTCGTCAAGCAAATGTTCGGCGGCCTGGGGCAGAACTTCGTCAATCCGGCGCTGACCGCAAGAATCGTCCTGATGGTTTCCTTCCCCACGCAAATGACCACCTGGAACGAACCGTTCTACTATACTTACGGCAGCCTGGACGCCACCACCACGGCAACTGTATTCGGCGGCGGTAACGTTTCTGTCCTGGATATGTTCCTGGGCAACCAGGCTGGCTGCCTTGGCGAGACCTGCGCGCTGGCACTGATCCTCGGCGGCATCTACCTGGTCATCCGCCGGGTCATCAACCCGCTGGTACCCCTGTGCTACATGGGTACCGTGGCGCTGTTCACGCTGATCTACTCCGCCTGCACCGGCGGCAACATCGGCGTCGACATCCTCACCCAACTGCTTTCCGGCGGCCTGATGCTGGGCGCGATTTTTATGGCGACCGACTATGCGACGACCCCGCTGAACTGGAGAGGCAAGGTCATTTTTGCTATTGGCTGCGGCATCATCACCATGGTGATCCGACTCTTTGGTTCCCTGCCAGAAGGCGTGTCCTTCTCCATCATCCTGATGAACATCATCACCCCATTGATCGAGAAGGCCACTGCTCCACGGCCATTTGGAAAGGAGCGCAAGAAAAATGAAGCTTAGTGCGAAAGCAATTCTGGTGCCAACCCTGGCGCTGTTCATCATCTGCCTGATCGTTGCCGCCGCGCTGGCCGGCACCAACCTGCTCACCGAGGCGAAAATTGCCGAGGTGGAGCTGGCAAACGAGCAGGCCTCCTGCTACACGGTCCTGCCGGAAGCAACCGCTTTTGAGGATAAAGCCACAGTGGACGTGGACGGCACCAGCTACGAATATTACGCCGGCCTGAACGACGGCGGCGATTCTGTGGGCTATGCGTTCATCACTACCGGCTCCGGCTACGGCGGCAAAATTAAGATCGTCACCGGAATCGACGGCGACGGCGCGATCACCGGCGTCTATTGCCTGGATATCGGCGATGAGACCCCTGGCCTGGGCCAGAACGCCTCTGGTACCTTTAAAGATCAATTCGCGGGTCACAATGTTTCTGAGGGCTCTGTCGCTGTCACCAAGGACGGCGGCGACATCGACGCGATGTCCGGCGCTACGATCACCTCCCGGGCTGTATCCAACGCTGTTACCATCGCGATGCAGGCCTATAACAATGTAAAGGAGGCGGCTTAACGTGGCAAAAGATCCAAAGCAAAAAAGTCTTGGTACAATATTTACCAACGGTATTATTTCAGAAAACCCTGTGCTGCGGCTGATCCTGGGAACCTGCCCGACCCTGGCGGTCTCCACCAGCGCTTTCAACGCGCTGGGCATGGGCGCTGCCGCTACTGTTGTTCTGATCTGCTCCAACATTGTAATTTCCGCGCTGCGCAAGGTGATCCCGGATAAGGTCCGTATTCCTGCCTACATCACCATCATCGCGGCGTTCGTCACCATCATCCAAATGCTCGTCAAGGCCTTTGTGCCGGCAATCGACAGCGCGCTGGGCGTTTATCTGCCGCTGATCGTTGTCAACTGCATCATCCTCGGCCGTGCCGAGATGTTCGCAAGCAAAAACCGTGTGCTGGCCGCCGCCGTCGACGGCGTTGGCATGGGCGTTGGCTTTACCGCCGCCCTGCTGGCCATGGGTATCATCCGTGAGATCCTCGGCGCCGGCACCATCTTCGGCGTTGATATTTACAACAGCTTTATGCCTCCAATGATCATCTTCATCCTCCCTGCCGGCGGCTTCTTCGTCTATGGTATTCTCATTGCCCTGATCAACAAGATCACATTGAAGAAAAACCCGAAGGCTGTAATTGTGGAAGAATTCAACTGCGCAACGTGTCCCATGCATGAAAGCTGCGGCAATGTTGGTGAAAAGGGGTGTGAGAATAAATGAGTGCTGGCTTGGTAATCAAGGGCCTTGTCGCGATTTTCCTCACGGCGGTCCTGAACGAAAACTATATCCTCAGTAAATTCCTTGGCATTTGTCCATTCCTTGGCGTTTCCAAAAAGCTGGATACCGCCATCGGCATGTCTGCGGCTGTTACCTTCGTTATGCTGATCGCAACTGCCGTTACCTGGCCCATCTACTTCTTCATCCTGGAACCATTGGGGCTTGCTTATCTGGAAACCGTCGTGTTCATCCTGATCATCGCGTTCCTGGTCCAGCTGGTAGAAACCGTGATGAAAAAGTATATGCCGCCGCTTTACAATTCCCTTGGCATTTATCTGCCGCTGATCACAACAAACTGCGCTGTGCTTGGCGTTGCCATGAACGTTGTTACCGCTACGATTGACGCGCCGGAATCCTACACCTATCTCTCCGCGCTGTGCAACTCGCTGGGCGCCGGCATTGGCTTCCTGGTGGCAATGGTGCTGTTTGCCGGAATCCGTGTGAAGATGGAAACCAGCGACATCCCGAAATTCCTCAAGGGCCTGCCGATCACCCTGGTGGCCGCCTCTCTCCTTGCGGTTTCCTTCGTTGGTTTTTCCGGTATTGTCAACGGCATGCTGGGTGTCTAAGAAGGAGGTTATCACATGAATGCTTTTCTTTTTGCTGTTATCATCGTTGCAGCAATCGGCATCATCGCCGGTTTAATCCTTGCAGTCGCCTCCATTATTATGCATGTGCCAACCGATGAAAAGGCCGAGGCGATCCTGGAGATTCTGCCCGGCGCAAACTGCGGCGCCTGCGGCTACTCCGGCTGCTCCGGTTACGCCGCGGCCCTGGCAAAGGGCGAGGCGGAAACGAACCTGTGCTCCCCCGGCGGCCCTGACCTGGTAGCGGAGCTTGCCGCGCTGACTGGCGGCGCGGCCGGCGCCATTGAGGCAAAGACCGCCATGGTGATGTGCATTGGCAGCCTGGACGTTACCACCACCCGCATGGACTACGACGGCATCCAGACCTGTACGGCGGCCGCGCAGACCGGCGGCGGCAACATGAGCTGTACTTATGGCTGCCTGGGCTTTGGCGACTGTGTCAATGTCTGCGACTACAACGCGATCGTGGTGCAGAACGGCGTAGCCAGGGTGATCCCGCAGAACTGTGTGGCCTGCACCATGTGCGTAAAGGAATGCCCCCGCGCTTTGATTTCCATGGTGCCGATCCGGGCGCAGGCTGTGGTGCGCTGCAGCAACTGCGACAAGGGCGCTATGGCCAACAAGGTATGTAAGGTCAGCTGCATCGGCTGTATGAAATGCGTCCGCGTTTGCGAGGACGACGCGATCAAGGTGGTCAACTTCAACGCCACCATTGATCCGAGCAAATGCACCAACTGCGGCAAGTGCGTAGAGGCCTGCCCGAAAAAGTGCATCACGCCTTTCTGCTAAGCAAAAAAAACAAAATACGAACGGGAGAATCGCTTCTCTCGTTTTTTTTCGCCCTCGCTGCAAAAACCCCGCTTTCCGCAGTTGGGATTCCCGCGGAAAAAACATGGGTTTTTCTGCAAAAAATGTGACGATACTGTTAAATTTCAGGCCGTCGTTTGGAGAAGCGACACAAGCTATTGACAAGGTACTTCTCCGTACGATAAGATATAGTGGAGTTATTTTATCTGTTTTGCATCCTGCCTCCCTGGCCGCCGTTCTCCACACCAACGGCTGCCCGGGTTTCCTTTCGCATTTGATTGGTGTGGAGAAATGGTGAATGTAAATGAAAATTGGTTTGGATATTGGTTCCACTACAATCAAATGTGTAGTGCTCAACGAGCGGGACGAAGTCGTGTTTGAGACCTATGACCGGCACTACTCTCAAATTATACAGAAAATGGCGGAGCTGCTGGAGCGGGTCCGCAGTGAGGTGCTGCACAGCGACACCGCGAAGCTCTCGGTTTCCGGCTCGGCGGGGATGGGCATTGCCCAGGACTGCGGCCTCCCCTTTGTCCAGGAGGTTTACGCTACCCGCATCGCCACCACAAGGCTGATCCCAGAGGCCGACGTTATTATTGAACTGGGCGGCGAGGACGCGAAGATCC
>CAZFHQ010000022.1:4791-11883 GCA_964519325.1 uncultured Clostridium sp. | reverse complement strand
CCTGTTTTTTTCGCCGGCAGTTGGCTTTTTTGCCAACTTGTGGTACAATAAACCTATCAATGCACCTTTGGAATGGAGTGGCGTTTTATGAAACGGAAAAATATCGCGGTTGTACTGGCAGGCGGCGTGGGGCAGCGCTTTCAGACTGAATTGCCCAAGCAGTTTGCCAAAGTTGCCGGCAAAACGATTATCGAACACACGATCACTGCCTTTGAGGAGAACGACCGTATTGATGAGATCGCGGTGGTAATGCACCAAAACTACATGAGTATGCTGGAGACTATGCTCATGACGAACAACTGGCGCAAGGTGAAAAAGCTCCTCAACGGCGGAAATGAACGGTATATGTCCAGCCTGGCGGCGATCCGCGCCTATGAGGGGGAGCCGGTCAACCTGATTTTCCATGATTCCGTGCGCCCGCTCATCAGCGGCAATATCATCACAGAGGTAGCGGCAGCGCTGGAGCAATACGAGGCTATCGACGTGGCCATTCCCGCCACAGACACCGTCGTCCAGGTCGACAAGGAAACGATGACGATTGTCAACGTGCCGGACCGCTCGTCGATTTATAACGGGCAGACGCCCCAGGCGTTCCGGCTGGAGGTCATTGCCAAAGCGTATGAGATTGCCTTGCAGGATCCGGAGTTTAAGACAACCGACGACTGCGGCGTGGTAAAAAAATATTTGCCGGAGGTGCCGGTCCATGTGATCAGCGGCAGCCGAAAAAATATCAAGCTGACTCACATTGAGGACCTTTACCTTACCGATAAGCTGTTCCAACTCAACTCTGAGCAAGCGGAAGAAACGGCGGATTTCTCTCAGCTGCGGGGCAAATGCATGATGGTGTTTGGCGGCAATTCCGGCATTGGGGAGGAGATTTGCTCCATCGCTGCGGCAAACGGGGCAAAGGTGTACCCCTTCTCCCGCTCCGCCACCGGCACAGACATCAGCAAAATGGAGGATGTGCAGGCGGCGTTTGATCGGGTTTATCAGGCTGAGCGACGGATCGACTATGTGGTGGTATCGGCGGCGGTGCTCAAAAAAGAACCGTTTCACCAGATGGATCTGGAGAGCATCAACACCATGATCGACATCAACTACAAGGGCATGGTCTATGTTTCCCAGTGCGCCTATCCTTATTTGAAGGAAAGCCGCGGCCAGCTGCTCCATTTCACCTCCAGCTCTTACACGCTGGGCAGGCCGTTCTACAGCCTGTATTCTTCCTCCAAGGCGGCGGTGGTGAATTTTGTGCAGGCCCTCTCCCAGGAGTGGCGCGGCGACAATATACGGGTGAACTGCATCAACCCGGAGCGGACAAAAACCGCTATGCGGGTGAAAAATTTCGGCATCGAGGACGAGAGCACGCTGCTCAAGGCGGACAAGGTGGCGCGGGCGTCAATCGCCACGCTGCTTGGCAAGCACAGCGGCCTTGTCATAGACGTGCGCAGATAAAGGACAGGAGCGGACAATGGCAGGAATTTTAGCAAAATGCAAAGCAAAAGTAAAAGAGGTCTCCATCCATGGCCTGTTTCCAAAGACGTATGAAAAGTACGCCCAGGCGCCGGTCGATCCGCAAAAGGTGATCTTCCTGGAAATGCGGATGGATACCATTACCAATACGTTCCAGCCGCTGTATGACATTTTGACCCAGGAGTACCACCTGAACGTCAAGTGCCACTTTTTGCGGTATTCCTTTGTCAGCGGCAAGGAATATTACGACCGCTGCCTGGACTTTTTGAAGGACGCGGCGACGGCTTCCGTCATTTTTGTCAACGACGCCTGCAATGTCATCAGTGCGGTACCCATCCGCAAAGAGACCACCGTGATCCAGCTTTGGCACGCCTGCGGCGCCTTTAAGCGGTTTGGCCTGAGCACGGCAGATTTAAAATTCGGCAATTCCAGGGAAGAGGCGAAAAAATTCCCCTCCTACAAAAACCTGGATTATGTGACGGTGAGCAGCCCGGAGGTCTGCTGGGCCTATGCGGAGGCGATGGATCTGGAAAATGAGCGGGAAAAGATCGTGCCGGTGGGTGTATGCCGGACCGATCTGTTTTATCGGCCCGAAACGCTGGAGCAGGCAAAAGCCAGCCTGCTGCGGGCCATGCCCTCTGCCCAGGGAAAAAAGGTGCTGCTGTATGCGCCGACTTTTCGGGGCAGCCCGGCCAACGCCGTCATGCCCACACAGCTGGATCTGGACGCCATGGAGCGCGCGTTTGCGGAGGAGTATGTGCTGTTGATCAAGCACCATCCCTTCATTCAGGAGAGCCATCCCATCCCGGAACAATACGCCGCCTTTGCCAAGGATGTCACACGGGAAATGACCATCGAGGAGCTGCTGTGTGTCAGCGACGTGTGTGTGTCTGACTACTCCTCCCTGATCTTCGAGTATTCCCTGTTTGAGCGGCCCATGCTGTTTTTTGCCTATGACCTGGAGGACTACTTCGATTGGCGCGGCTTTTATTATGATTACGAAGCGCTGACCCCCGGCCCTGTTGTAGCGACAACAGCCGAATTGGTGGAGCAGCTGCGACATGTTGGCGAGCTTGACCTGACCCCTGTGCGCCAATTCCGGAAAAAATTCATGTCCGCCTGCGATGGCCACGCCACCGAACGTGTCTTACAATTAGCCTTTGGCGACCGGCTGGAGCAGTATCGCCGGCACAGCTGAGCGCTGGAAACAGCGTAAAAAGAAGAAAGCTATGTGTAAATTTTCATCAAATTGCACAAATCTACAGGTCTGACATCCAATATATGCCAGAATTGTTCGTGAAATTTACGAATCATATTGACAAACCTGTAACACTGTGTTAACATTTGATGTAGTTAGACATAGCTAATTTTTTTGCGCCGTGGTAAGCGATGGCTTACAATTGTCAGCGTTAGCATATTACGATTTGGTAAGACTAACATGACGATTGACCGGCAGGCCGGCTCGTTGGCGGTTTTGGCCGCGGCGCTGCTGCCGCGGGGGAGTGAGAGGCTTTTAAAATGGAAAAAGGAATGCAAAAGAAAAATGCGGCTGGAATCGTGTTTTCCGCCCTCCTGCTGGCGCTTAGCCTGTTTTTGGTTTTCGGAACATTGTTTTTGTTCCATGCCTGCGGCGCGAAAGACGACGGCACATTCATGCATTGCCACGATGCGCAGACAGCGGTGGTGATCACCGGCGCTGTGCTGGCAGCAATGAGCCTTGCGCTGCTGGCGATCCCCAACCGGATCGTGAAAATCGTACTCTCCGCGGCGGCGGTGATGGTTTCTGTGCTGGCCATGCTGTTGCCCGGCACGCTGATCTCCATGTGTATGATGGCGGAAATGCGCTGCCGATCGCTCATGCAGCCATGCGTGATCGCTGTGAGCGCCGCGATCCTGGTCGTTGCGCTGGCAATCATTTTCGTCTATGCAAGAGAGGTGAAGAAGCATGGCCGCCGGTAATAGCCTGCCGCTGCGGAACTGTGTGCGGCGGCCGATCAGAACCATTGGCCTGATCGTTTTGACCGTGCTGCTCAGCTTTTCGTTGCTGGCAGGTTCCCTGGTGATCTCAGGGCTGCGGAGTGGTCTTTCTTCCCTGGAGACACGCCTGGGCGCTGACATCATGGTAGTCCCCTATGAGGCTGCCACCCAATCCAGCTTGTCCAATATGGTCCTGCAGGGGAACCCCGGGTATTTTTACATGGACCTTTCTGTTGCAGACGAGTTGGAGGGGCTGGATGGCATCGCAGAAATGTCGAACCAGTTTTATCTTGCGACAGCTACCGCGAGCTGCTGCTCCTATCGGGTACAGGTCATTGGCTTTGACCCGGAAACGGATTTCACCATTACCCCATGGGTGCAGCTATCCTACAAGGGCGACCTTGGCTACGGGGAGGTGTTCGTCGGCCATGACCTGAACGCCTTTCCCGGCGACGAGCTGACCTTTTACGGCACCACAGTTACTGTTGCGGCAAGACTGGAGCAGACCGGTACTTATCTGGACACCTCAGTGTATGCCAATGTAGAGACGATCCAAACGCTGATCCAGTCAGCGAAGGATTCCAAGCTCTATGATTTCGGCGGCATTGACCCGCAGGCGGTGGTTTCCTGTGTGCTGATTAACGTGGCGGACGGATATCCTGTGGAGGAGGTCCTCAACGACATCAACCTCCATGTGAATAACGTAAAAGCCGTGCAGACACAGAGCATGATTTCAGACGTTTCCAGCAAGCTGTCCAGTGTGTCAGACATTGCGGGCGGGCTTATAGCCGCGGTTTGGGTTCTGGTGCTGATTATCCTGATTCTTGCGGTCACGATCATTTCCAACGAGCGCAAGAAGGAGTTCGCGGTGCTTCGGATTTTAGGCGCCTCCAAAGGGAAGCTGGCGTCTATCCTGATGAAGGAGAGCTTGCTGGTCAGTGTGGCCGGCAGCTTCATCGGCGCGGCGCTGGCGGTGCTCCTTACCCTGCTGTTCAGCGGCTTGATTGAGCAGTCTCTGAAGCTGCCGTTCCTGCTGCCTGGCGCAGGCGGCATGGCGATCCTGCTCTTGTGCGGCGTAGCGGCTTCCATTCTTGCCAGCACGCTGACCTCTGCCGTTTGCGCGTATCGGATCAGCAAGGTTGACCCCGCGCTGGTATTAAGGGGGCGGAACTGATGGTGTTAAAACTGGAAAACGGCAGCAAGCAATTCCTGCGCCAGCGCAAGGGCAGCAATGTGTTTTATGCGGTGGAGGACGTCAGCGTTTCTTTCCGCAGCGGAGAGATCGCCGCGCTCTACGGGCGCTCCGGCAGCGGCAAAAGCACTATGCTGAATATGCTGGCGGGGATCCTGACGCCGACGGAGGGCAAGGTCTATCTGGGCGATACCGATGTGTACGCCATGCCGGACGCCCAGCTTTCCCGGTTTCGCAACCGTCATTTCGGCGTGATCCCCCAAGAGCAGACGGCGATCCATTCGCTGACGGTGCTGGAAAACGTAATGCTCCCCTGCACGTTATACAAATGCGCCAAAGAAGAACAGGCGCAGGCGGAACAGCGTGCGCGCGCGCTGCTGGAGCGGACAGGGATCGGAGATTTGGCTGACGTGATGCCGTCGGAGCTTTCCGGCGGCGAGATACGCAGAATGGCTATCGCGCGGGCGCTGATTCGTGACCCGGACGCGATTTTAGCGGATGAGCCAACCGCAGACCTCGATGAAGAAAACACGCGTGTGGTGCTCCGCTTGCTGCGAGAGGCGGCCGACGAGGGGAAGATTGTGTTTACAGTGACGCACGATAAAGAAGTAATTGATTACGCCAATGTCGTTTACCATATGGAAAAAGGGCATTTGACGGAAGGAGAGTGATAGGGCATGAAATCATTAAAGAGGCTTCCCGTTGCGATCGGTATGATGATCGTGCTTCTGTTAGGCTCGCTGTTTGTGGGTGTTTCACAAACGACCTATGCGACAGAAAGCGATACATATTACGCGACCTGGGATGCGTACAGCGAGGCCGGCGGTTCCTCGAATACCTGGAACGAGATTGCCGACGCCATGGACGATGTGTTCGATTACGGCGTCACATTGTTCGCGGCGGGCGACCGGGACGGCGCTTACAAGGTTGTGAACGACGGTTATTACGGCTGGTATGAGACGACCGGTTTTGAACGGAACGTTAACGGTTTTATTTCCGGTTCCCGTGTCACACAGGTCGAGCTCCAGTTCAAGAACTGTAAAAATATCGCGACAAACGGTACGCAGGAAGAATTTGAAACGGAGATCGCGAACCTGAAGGCTCTGATCCACACGGACGCGAATCAGCTGGACGGCGTACCGGACGACGGCAGCGGCGACAGCGGCGATGCGTCCGACGGCGAAGCTTCCACTTCTGCGTCTGTGCTGTACTTTGGCGCGGCGTTTGGCATTATCCTCCGGGAAGGCTTTGAGGCGATCTTGATTGTTGGCGCCATCATTGCTTATCTGCGGAAAAGCGAAGAAGGCAACAAGCTCGCCCAGCGGAAAAAGGTCCTGCCGGCTTATGTCGGTTCCGTCATTGGTATCGGCGCGAGCTTTGTGCTGGCATGGCTGCTGAGCCTCCTCAATCTGGCGGACAGCGCCCACCAGGAGATCATCGAGGGAATTACGGCGCTGCTTGCCGTGTGTGTCCTGTACTATGTCAGTAACTGGATGCTATCGAAATCGGAAACGGACGCCTGGGTCTCGTACCTGCAAAAGAAGGGCGCCGGAGGTTCCAGCGGCAAGCTGGGCATCATCTCCATGGCGTTCACCTGCTTCCTTGCCGTGTTCCGTGAGGGCGCCGAAGTGGTGCTGTTCTATCAGCCGTACATGACGGGCGACTACGTCAGCAGCGTTTGGGCCGGCTTCATTGTGGGCTGCGTCTGCCTGGTGTTCATCTTTCTCGCCATCCACTTCCTCAGCATCAAGATTCCGACCAAGCCATTCTTTACGGCAACCAGTATCCTGATGTTCCTGATGTCCATCTCCTTCCTGGGCGCCGGCATCAAAGAGCTGATCGAGGGCGACCTGATCAGCATGACTTCACCGGCCTGGCTCCAGTGGATCCCGCTGAATGATACGCTGGATATGCTGGGAATCTATCCTGTGCTGGAGACCTTGATCCCGCAGTTGATCCTGTTGATCATCAGCGCCGTCCTGTTTATCTGGCAGACAAAGAAGAACCGCAAGATCCACGCGGAAGCAGAAGCAAAACGGGCGGAGGAGAGAGCGTTGAAGGAAGCCGAAGAAAAGCGGCGACAGGAGGAAGAATTCCGCAGACAGGTCACTGCCATTGTGGATGAGGTGCTTACCGCGAGGCTTGGCGACCAGCCTGTACTGCAGTCAGCGAAAGAAAAAGTGGAATCCTGACTGACAGGGATTTTATTACTAAGCTAATTCCTGGGGCTGCGCGCCAATGGCAGCCGGCTCTGGAGTTAAATATACTAACTAAATTTGGGGGTTTTTTGTTATGAAAAAATCAAGACTGATCGCAGGCATTTTCTCTGCGATGCTGATGGCTTCTGTTGCCGCTGTTTCTCTGACAGGCTGCGGCGAGACCGAGACCACTGACAACGCAGCTTCTTCTGAAGTTGAAACAAATATCGCCTCTGATTTCTTCTTAAATTTTTC
>CAZFHQ010000022.1:0-4781 GCA_964519325.1 uncultured Clostridium sp. | reverse complement strand
AAGCGTTGCCAGCGAGGCGGCGGCAGCAGCTCCTGGTGAGGCCGCGGGCTTCACAGAGTATCCGATCTTTGAGGACTATGAGCTCAGCTTCATCAACCTCTCTGCCGTTTACTTCCAGGCAGTTCCAATGACCGGTACCGGCAACTCCGACATCTCCAACTACGACATCCATATCGAGGCTGACATTTCTGCTCTGGCCAACGATCTGGGCTATGGCGTTGGCGACTGGGTCCCTTATCTCACCGTTGACTACTCTATCGCTGACAGCGCGACAGGCGACGTTGTTGTAGAGGGTACCTTCATGCCAATGAGCGCATCTGACGGCCCGCACTATGGTGCGAACATCGCCCTGGATGCAGGTACTTATGATGTAACCTTCTCTATCGCAGCTGACGAAGAGTCCTATCTCATCCACACTGACTCTGAGACTGGCCCTGGCGGTACATTCGATGATTACTTTGCCGACGGCAAGCTCACCTACACCTATGAGGGTTGGGATTTTGTTGGCCTGGAGCTGTAATTTTACACGCCAGCCCATCATTTATACTATTTGATTCGTGTAACATTACGTTGTGCCGGAATTCTTTCGAATTCCTGACGCAACGTTTTGTTGCGCAATAACAAGGAGAATCAAAGTGCTTAATTATCTGGTAGACATGACAATACAGTTGATCACGCTGATGATTGCCGCCGGCCTCTCATTTGCCTGTTCCACACGCCGTTATGACGCAATCGGCAGGAAGATCATCTGGATCGGGCTGGCCGCCGGCCTCGCCAGCGCCGTCGTGATGACAGTGCTGCGCAACACGACCAATCTGATCGACACCCCCAGCTGGAACCTGCGTATTTACTTGGCTGCCGCCGGCGCTTATTTGCTGTTTATTTTGTTCACCGCTTTTGGCAGGTGGCTGCGCAAGGCGGGGCAGATCTTGCAGGCCGCTATGCTGGCGTTTCTGCTGATGCTGCTGATGCTGTACTTCCTGCCGACCTTTCTGGAGAGCCTGTATCTTATCGTTGTGGCGGAGACGACCCTGTTCTCCACAAACACCCTGCTCAAAATGGTCGGCGTCGCGCTGGCGCTGATCCTCACCTTTGTGACAGGCTATGCGCTTTCCCGCGGCACCCGCAGTTTGGGCAAAGGCACGCTGTTTGCGCTGGTGACGATCGTATTCGGCATCAATACCGTTAAGCAAATGGCCGCCGCGTTTGGCATCATGATGTCGAAGCGGATGATCACGAACAACCACGGGCTGTTTATGTTTGTGCGTTACGCGGCAAATTACAGCGACTATTTTATCTACGCGACCATGCTGGCCGCGCTCGTCGGCATTGTCATCGCCCTGGTGAAAACCTTCACATTTCACGAGCCGTTCAGCAATCCGGCAGAGCACAGGAAAATCATAGCCAAGTGGCGCCGCCTGCGCCGCTGGGGTTTCCTGGCGCTTGGCAGCCTTGCGGTCACCGTTTTTGTAATGACGGCTGTGAACGCCTATGTGAATCAGGAGGTCGAGCTTTCTCCCATTGAGGACGCCGTGGAAGAGGATGGCAATGTGGTGGTGTCCTTCGCTCAGGTAGAGGACGGCCATTTGCACCGGTTTGGCTACACAACGGAAAACGGCGTTACGATCCGCTTTATTGTCATCCAAAAGCCAAATTCCTCCGCTTACGGCATCGGTCTGGACGCCTGCGACATTTGCGGAGAAACCGGTTATTACGAGAAGGACGGCAACGTGATCTGTAACCGCTGCGACGTTGTGATGAATATCAACACCATCGGCTTCCAGGGCGGCTGCAACCCGATCGTAATCGACTACTCGATTTCAAATAATAAAATTTATGTTCCGATCGCGGGGTTGTTGGAATATGAGTCTGAGTTTGCATAAGGAGGGGATCAGATGCTGTTTCGATTGATTCGTGGAGCGTTATTCCACCAGTGGAAAAAAATGTTGATGATCGCCCTGACGATTGCCCTCGGCGCTTCTTTGGCAACCGCCATGCTCAGCGTTGTGTTTGACGTAGGCGACAAGGTCAATCAGGAATTAAAGGCTTACGGCGCGAACATTACGGTCGTGCCAAAGCAATCGTCGATCGTCAGCGACCTGTATGAGGTTGAAGAGGAGGGATCCTCTGGCGCTTATCTGCAAGAGGATGAGCTTGTGAAGATCAAGACGATTTTTTGGGCTTATAATATTGTGGATTATACGCCGTTTATCAGCACAACGGCCAAGCTGGCCAGCGGGAATGAAGTCACCGTTGCGGGCAGTTGGTTCAATCATCATTTGGAGCTTCCAACCGGGGAGGAGCTGGATACCGGTATCGGGAACCTGCGCACCTGGTGGGAACTGACCGACGGCGAGTGGCTCGATGAGCAGACCATGGGCAGCGACTGCGCGATGGTTGGCGCGTCCCTAGCGGAGGCGGAAGGCATCCGCGTTGGCGATGCGCTCACACTCACAGGGTCCGCTGCGTCAGAAACGGTGACGGTCGTTGGCATTTATGACGCTGGCGGTGACGAGGACGGCCAGATCTATATGACGCTGGACAAAGCCCAGGCGCTCGGCGGCCTGGACGGGTGTGTGGACAGCATTGAGGTCAGCGCCCTGACCACGCCGGACAACGAGCTTGCGCAGAAGGCGGCCAGGGATCCAAGTTCCCTGACCGTCAGCCAGTATGAAACCTGGTACTGCACCGCTTATGTCAGCTCCATTTGCTATCAGATCCAGGAGGTCGTAACCGACTCTGTCGCGTCGGCAGTCCGCCAGGTTGCGGATTCCGAGGGCGCGATCCTGGATAAAACGGAGCTGCTGATGCTGCTGATCACCATACTCGGCATGATCGGCTCCGCGCTGGGCATCAGTAACCTGGTGACCGCCAGCGTGATGGAGCGCAGCACTGAGATCGGTTTGATGAAGGCGCTTGGCGCCCGCAACAAGTCGATTACCGGCCTGATCTTGGCCGAGATCCTCATCACAGCCGTCGTTGGCGGCGTGATCGGTTTCTTTGCGGGCATCGGCTTTGCCCAGATCATCGGGTGGAGCGTATTCAGCTCCGGCATCACGGTCCGCTTGATGGTAATCCCGATCGTAGCCGTGCTGGTCTTTTTGGTTACGTTGGCAGGCAGCATCCCGGCCATCCGTACCCTGCTGCGGCTCCAGCCGGCAGAAGTGCTGCACGGCAGATAATTCGGATTTGGAGGTAACAACAGTATGATGAAACGAAGGATGTACTTCCATATGATCACCGCGTCGCTCATCCGGCGCAGGTCGCGTATGCTGGTAGCGCTGCTGGCCATTGCAATCGGCGCTACGATCTTATCCGGGCTTGTAACGATTTATTATGAGGTGCCAAAGCAGATGGGCGCAGAGTTCCGCAACTATGGCGCCAACATGATCGTGACCCCGACGGAGGACTCGTTTACGGAGGAGGAGCTGGAGCAGGCGCTTGCCTGTGTGGACAGCGCTGACCTGGTTGGCTACACCCCTTATCAGTATACTTCTGTCCGGATCCATGAGCAGCCGATCATGGCCGCGGGGACCAATATGGAGTCCGCGCAAAAGACAAGCCCCTATTGGTTGGTGGACGGCGAGTGGCCCAGCCAGAGCAAAGAGATCCTCATTGGCAAAAATGTGGCGGAGAGCCTGAGCCTTTCTCTTGGCGCTGCCGTTTCTGTCAGCTATACGCCGGAGGATCTGACCCAGGCCGACACTGTCATTGATTTTACCGTGACCGGTATTTTAAACACCGGCGGCTCAGAAGAAGACTACGTTTACTTCTCGCTGGAGGATATGTCCGCTCTGACAGGCTCGGACGCTGCCATTGACCTGGCTGAGATCAGTATTTCCACCAGCTCCGGCCGGCTCAATTCCTATCTGGAGGAGATCTCTAACAGCGGCTCTCCGGTCAGCGCCAAGCTGGTCAAGCGCGTCACCGCCTCAGAAACAACGGTGCTCTCCAAGCTGCAGGCCCTTGTGTTCCTGGTTTCTGTCATTGTGCTGGCGCTGACGATGATCTGCGTCTACACCACGATGATGGCGGTCGTCTCCGAGCGCCGCAGCGAGATCGGCCTGCGCAAGGCCATTGGCGCTTCTGACTCCAGCATTATCAAGGAATTTATGGGGGAGGCGATCCTGCTGGGACTGATCGGCGGTCTCATCGGTTCGTTCCTGGGGTTCCTGTTCGCACAGCTTGTCAGCGTGAATGTATTTGGCAGCTACATTTCGTTCAGGCCATTCCTGGTGCCGATCACCATTCTTGTTTCGATCGCGATCACCGCGATCGCGTGCCTGCTGCCGATCCGGAGCGCGACAAGGGTAGACCCGGCGCTTGTATTAAAGGGAGAATAACATATGAGTCTGTTGGAATTTAGAAATGTGTTCAAAATTTATGGCGACCTCCATGCGTTGGATGATGTGAGCTTTCAAATCGAAAAGGGCCAGTGGGTCTCGATTATGGGGCCCTCCGGTTCCGGCAAAAGCACCATGATGAATATCATCGGCTGCATGGATAAGCCCACCAGGGGCGACGTTCTGCTGGACGGCGAGGAGCTTTCCAGAAAAAGCGCAAAGGTCCTGACAGGGATCCGCAGGGATAAAATCGGCTTGATCTTCCAGCAGTTCCACCTGGTCAACTACCTGACTGCTGTGGAGAATGTCATGCTGGCTCAATATTATCATAGTATGCCGGATCATAAGGAAGCGATGGAGGCGTTGGAGCGCGTCGGCCTGTCCGAGCGGGCCAAGCACCTGCCAAGCCAGCTTTCCGGCGGCGAGCAGCAGCGTGTG
>CAZFHQ010000021.1:10394-12833 GCA_964519325.1 uncultured Clostridium sp. | reverse complement strand
CAAGGATGGCGATATCGGTTACCTGGGCGCCTCTGGCACGCATGGTGGTGAAGGCCGCGTGGCCCGGTGTATCCAGGAAGGTGATCTCCCGGTCGCCCACAGGCACGCGGTAGGCGCCGATATGCTGGGTGATACCGCCGGCCTCCGTGTCGGTGACGTGAGCGCTGCGGATCGTATCCAACAGGGAGGTTTTGCCGTGGTCAACATGGCCCATAACGACCACGACTGGCGCGCGGGGCAGCAGATTATCATCGCTGTCCTCGCTGTCGTCAATAATGCGCTCCTCTATGGTCACAACGACCTCTTTTTCCACCTTTGCATGGAACTCCATCGCGATCAGCGTCGCAGTGTCAAAGTCGATCGTATCGTTGACGGTGGCCATCACGCCCATCATCATCAGCTTTTTGATCACCTCGGCGGCGGTGGCCTTCAGGCGCAGGGCGAATTCACCCACGGTGATCTCGTCCGGCACCTGGATGGTCATCTGCTTCTTCTGGCGCTCCAGCTGGATGCGCTTGAGCCGCTCGGCCTCAGTTTCCCGCTTGGCGTGCTTTGGCTTGTTGCGGTACTGGCTGCTCTTTTGGGTCAGCTTCTGCTTCTGCACCACAGTATCGGTGCGGATCTTTTCATTCGCAAGCCGGTCGTATTTTTCGTTGTAGCGGTCAATATTCACATTGGAGGAGCGGGTATCGACGATCCTGCCCTCATGGCGCTTGACCGGAGCGTCTCCAGCAGGCTGCTGGCTCTTCTGGTTACCAGCGGCAGGCTTTTGCTGTTTTTGCCTGGCGCTCCGGTTCTCCTGCCGGTCGCCGGCCTTTGCTTTTTGCTCCTTTGGCGCGGCCTCTGCCGGGGCAGGCTGTTTGGCTTCAGCCTGTACGGGCGTTTCCCGCTCGTTGAGCTCGGCAAAATATGCGTCAAAATTCTCTACGCTCGTTGCCTTGGTCGCCGTGTCAAAAATGACGTCCATTTCCTCCTCGGTCAATGCGCTGGTCGCCTTTTTCGGCTCGCCGCCCAGTACGGTGAGCATGGCAATCACTTCTTTATTTTCTAAATGCAAGGCTTTTGCAACCTCGTTCAGCTTAATTTTCTTTAACGGCATCGCGTTTCCTCCTTAATCTCCGTTTTGCAACGGGTTTTTCTCTATAGCATCGCATAACTGTTCTATTTTTTGCGCAAAGCCCTGGTCGTTGACAGAAAGGACGCCCGCGCGTTTGCCCACGGCAAACTCCAGCTCCTCCATGGCGATACCGGTGTGTATCAGCCGGACCGCCCCTGCCCGCGCCGCCGCCTGGATCCCCTTGAACGTCCGCGGGGAAAGGTCGGCAGCAGCCAGCAGCAGCTTTGCTTCTTTTTTTTGAATCGCGTCGAGTACCGGATCATTGCCCAGAGACAGCCGGCCCGCCCGACGGGCCAACCCCAGCAGGGAGAGCAGCTTACGTTTCAAGCTGAGCCATCTCCTTTTCCAGCTGATCGTACAGCTCCTCCGGTATTTTGCAGGAAAACGCCCGCTCAAACCGCCGCGCTTTTCGCGCCAGCCTGAGACATTCGGGATCCTTGCACACATAAGCGCCCCGGCCCGGCTTTTTGCCGGTCGCGTCCAGCGAGATCTCGCCCGGCTGGAGCACAGCCCCGTCCTCGTCTGTGACAGACGGCGCCCGAACTACACGCACCAGCTCCTGCTTTGGCTTCATCTGGCCGCAGCCGGAGCATTTGCGCAGCGGAACCTTTTTCTTTCGCACAAAACCGCACCCCTTTCTGTCAAACGAATCGGCCGCGGTTTATTCCGCAGCTTCCTCCGGCGCCTGCGCCGGCTCCTCTTCCGGAAGATCCTCGCCATAGAAGCCGCTTTCCGGCTTAATGTCGATCTTCCAGCCGGTGAGCTTTGCCGCAAGGCGTGCGTTCTGGCCCTTGTTGCCGATCGCCAGGGAAAGCTGGCCGTCCGGCACGGTGACGCGGCAGGCCTTTGCCTCCGGATCCGTCATGGTGACGGAAAGCACGTTGGCCGGCGACAGCGCCGAAGCGATGAAGGACGCCGGGTCTTCGCTGTACTCTACAATGTCGATCTTCTCGCCGCCCAGCTCGTTGACAATATTGGAAACGCGGACGCCTCTTGTTCCGATGCAGGCGCCGACCGCGTCCACATCCGGATTGCAGCTGTAAACCGCCAGCTTGGTACGGCTGCCAGCCTCGCGGGAAACCGCCTTGATCTCTACCGTGCCGTCGTAGATCTCCGGCACCTCTGTCTCAAAGAGGCGCTTGACCAAATCCGGATGGGTACGGGAGATCATGGCGCGGGGGCCTTTCTCTGTCTCCCGCACATCCACCACATATACCTTGATGTGGTCGCCCTCCTGCAGCACCTCGCCGCTAACCTGCTCGCTCCGCGGCAGCACAGCCTCCGCCTTGCCGATCTGCAGCGTGGCGGCGCCGGTGCGCGGG
>CAZFHQ010000021.1:0-10384 GCA_964519325.1 uncultured Clostridium sp. | reverse complement strand
AGCGCTGACCAATTCCTGGTGCTTGCTCTGGAATTCCTGCATCATCAGGCCGCGCTCGCCGTCCCGGATGCCCTGGCGGATCATGTTGCGGGCGGTCTGCGCCGCGATGCGGCCAAACTCCCTGGTGTTGAGCTGCACCTCCACAAAGCCTTCCAGCTCGGCGTCCGGGTCGATCTTACGAGCGTCCTCCAGCGTGATTTCCTTGTGCGGCTCAAAGACCTCCTCAACGACCTCCTTGCTGAGGAACACCTCAAACTCGCCTTTTTCCGCGTTGATCTCCACGCGGGCCTCCTCATTGCCATAACTGTTTTTGCAGGCGGTGACAATGGCCTTTTTGATGCGGTCGATCATATAATCGACGGGGAGCCCTCTTTCTTTTTCCAAAAGCTGCAATGCTTCAAACAGTTCGCTGTTCATCGTTTTTCTATTCCTCCGTTTCGTTGGCGTCGTCAATGTCCATGTATTCCTCGTTCAGGCGGACGGACGCGGTATCCTTTTTCTCTATGTGATGAAAGGCGCCATCCTGCGTTTCCAGCTCCAGCACGTTGTTCTCATAGCTGTGCAGGATCGCCACCAGTTCTTTTTGGCCGTCCTCCAGGGGACGGATCAGCCGGACATTGAGCACCGCGCCCAAAAACGCCGCGAAGTGCTCCGGCCGGGTCAGCTCCCGCTCAATGCCGGGCGAACAGACCTCCAGGCAGTATTCGCAGTCGATGGGGTCCAGCTCATCCAGGGGGCCGTTGACCGCGCGGCTCATGGCTTCGCAGTCGTCAATGGTTACCCCCTCCGGCTTATCAATGAAAATGCGCAAGTAATGATAAGCCCCCTCCTTCACAAACCGGACGTCCCAGATGGAAAGCCCCAGCTCTGCCGCGATGGGCTCCGCCAAACGCCAAACGCGCTGGGCCACGTTGCCGCCTTTTTTCTTGTTTTGTTTTTCAGCCAATCATTTCACCTCAACCATGGGACCCCGCCGGACCGGCAGCGCAGAGCCGTCGGCAGACCCACAAAATCTTGTTGCTTCACGAAATACAAAAGAGCGGGCGAACCCACTCTTTTAACCTCATACTATCAAACTATTGCAATTATAGCACATCTCTTTTGGAAAATCAAGGGGAAAACCTCATGTTTCCAGCTGTTTTCCCAAAAAAGCTGCCGCGGCCTGGGTCAGCTTTGTTTCGGTCTCGCCGGGATCGCGGCGGGCCTCGTCCTTAAGCAGCACCACCGCGCCGGTCACATCGCTGGAGGCGATGATCGGGCAGATCACACCGGCGGGATGATCCATCCCTTCGACCGGATGGATCTCTTTTTGCCCCGTGCTGATAAATTTGGCCCTCGACTGCATATATTCTTCGATGTCCGGCGTGATGCGGCGGCCCAGATATTCCTTGCGGGGAACGCCGGCTGCCGCTACCACATGGTCGCAGTCACAGATCAGCGCCGGCATGGCGGCGGTTTTGTTCAGCACCTCGGCATACTGCCCGGCAAAATCGGCCAGCTCACCGATTGGGGAATACTTTTTGAACACCACCATGCCGTCTGTATCGGTAAAGATCTCCAGCGGGTCGCCCTCCCGAATCCGCAACGTCCGCCGGATCTCCTTGGGAATGACCACCCTGCCCAGATCATCAATTCGTCTCACAATTCCTGTCGCTTTCACATCGGTTTCCTCCTGCCTATATCGTAATTCACATCATTCTGCTGTGCTGAAATTTCTTTCCTCGTTATTATTCATAGCGCGGCGGATTTTATTCCTGCGCCGCTGTAAAAAAATGATCGAAAAAACAAATTCCGCGCACGGTATTCTTTCTAAAAAAAAAGCCCGCCGTGCGGCGGGCAGTCTATGGGAAGATCAGGAAAGGGAACGGATCGTTTTTTTTCGTTTCAGCAGCCCTCGCCAGGTTGGCGGATAGAACAGCAGCAGCAGCGGGAACAGCTCCAGCCGGCCGGCCAGCATATCAAACATGAGGACATATTTGCTGAAAATGGAAAACATGCCAAAGTTTTCCGTCGGGCCAACCAGCGCCAGCCCGGGGCCAATGTTGTTGAAGGTGGCGGCCACAGCGGTAAAGTTGGTGATCAGGTCGTACCCTTCAAAGCTGACAAAGAACACCGATGTGACAAACAGGAAAATATAGGTGATGAGATAAGCGTTGACGCCACGGATGGTCTCCGCCTCCACCGGCCGGCCGTCCATTTTGATCTTGGTGACGCTCTTGGGGAAAATGTAAGACTTCAATTCTCGGAAAATGGTCTTGAAAAGCAGGATCAGCCGGGACACCTTGATGCCGCCGCCGGTGCTGCCGGCACAGGCGCCAATGAACATGAGCAGCACCAGAATGGACTTGGAGAAACTGTGCCACTGCTCAAAATCCACCGTGGAATAACCAGTGGTGGTGATGATAGACGACACCTGAAAGGCGGCGTTGCGCACGTTCTCGCCAAAGCTGATGGCCGTATTATACACATTCCAGGTGATGAGGGCAATGGAGGCAAGAATCACGCCAAAATAGCCCCAGACCTCCTCAGTATGCAGCGCCTGCCGCCATTTGCGGAACAGGATGAGAAAATAAAAGTTGAAATTGACGCCGAACAGCGCCATAAAGATGGTGACCACCCATTGGATATACGGGGTGTAGCTGGCCAGGCTGTCGTTCCGAACGCCAAAGCCGCCGGTACCGGCACAGCCAAAGGTGAGGGTCAGGCTGTCGAACAAAGGGCAGCCGCCCGCCAGCATGAATATAATCTGGATCACCGTCATGCCGATATAAATGAGATACAGCACGCGGGCGGTGTACCTGACCTTTGGCCCCAGCTTGCCCACAGAAGGCCCGGGGCTTTCCGCGCGCATTAAGTTCATATTGGAACCGCCGGTCATCTGGATGACCGCCAGCAGGAACACCAGCACGCCCATGCCGCCCAGCCAGTGGGTAAAGCTGCGCCAGAACAGCATACAGCGGGGCAGCGCCTCCACATTGTTCAGGATGCTGGCGCCGGTGGTGGTGAAGCCGGAGATCGTTTCGAACAGCGCGTCGGTAAAGCTGGGAATCGACCCGCTGATCCAGAAGGGCAGGCACCCCACCAGGCTGAGCATAATCCAGCCCAGGGCGGTGGCAATGCAGCCCTCTTTCATATAAAACACCATGGAACGGGGCTTGCGCAGCGTGACCAGCGTCCCCAAGGCAAGGGCGCACAGCATCACAATGAAAAAGCACCAGCCGGAGGGTTCCCGGTAGCACAGCGCCACAATGCAGGGCAGCGCCATAAAGACGCCCTCCACTTTCAGGATCCAGCCGAGGATATAAAGAATAATTGATCTGTTCATGGTCCCCTCCGCCTATCGCAAAATTTCCAGAATGTCGGAGAAACCGCAGTTGGCCGTGGCAATAATCACCGAATCCCCCACTTGCAGGTGGTCGCTGCCGCCGGGAATGATCACCTTGCCGCCGCGCCGGATGCAGGCAACCAGGGTGTTGTTCTTGAGCTGCAGGCGGGACAGCGGCACGTTGGTAATGCGGGAATCGTGCTCAATGACGAACTCGATCACTTCGACCCGGTCGTCAAACAGGTGGATCATTGTCTCAATATTGCTGTTCATCGAGGCGCGCTTGGACCGGACGTATTTGACGATGGCTTCGGTGGTGATATATTTGGGATAAATCACGCTGCCCAGTTCCAGGCCGTTGATGACCTCGTGGAAATTGATCCGGTTGATTTTGGTGATCACCTTGGCGTTGGACACCTTTTGGGCGTAAAGGGTGAGGAGGATATTCTCCTCATCAATGCCTGTCATGGAGATGACCGCCTCAGACTGTTCAATGCCCACCTCCTTCAGCAGGTCCTCGTCGCTGCCGTCGCCGTTGATGACGATCGCATCCGGCAGCAGGACGCTCAGCAGGTCGCACCGCTCCTTTTTCTGCTCGATGATCTTCACCTCAATGCCCAGGGCGATGAGCTGTTTGGCCAGGTAATAGGTCGCCGTGCCGCCGCCGACGATCAGGCAGTTTTTCACATGGTGGGTTTGCAGGCCCAGGCGCTTGAGGAACCGTTTGCCCTCCCGCACAGGAGAAATAAAGGAAATCACATCCCCCGCCTTCAGTTCAAAGGAGCCGTCCGGAATAAAGATATCGTCGCCCCGCTCCACCGCGCAGATCAGGATCGCGCCGGCCAAGGAACGGCTGAGCTCGCTGATCTTGCTGTTTGCCAGCACACTGCCGCTGGGCAGCTTGATGCGCACCATCTCGGCCAAACCCCGCGAGAAGGAAATAACGTCCAGCGCTGTGGGCATATAGAGCACGCGGGCAATGGTGTTGGCGGCCTCCCGCTCCGGGTTGAAGATCATGGCGAGGCCCAGCTTTTCTCTCAGGTAGCCAATATCGCCGCTGTAGTCCGGCGTGCGCACCCTGGCAATGCCCTCGCAGTCACCGGCCCGCTTGCCGACCACGCAGCACAGCAGGTTCAGCTCGTCAGAACCGGTCACCGCGATCAGCAGATCCGCCTGCTCCACGCCGGCCTCAAGCTGGGTGGTATAGCTGGCGCCGTTGCCCACAACGCCCATCACGTCATAGGTGTTGATGATTTGCATCACGACTTCCGGGTCCTTGTCGATAACAGAGAGGTCATGCCCCTCCTTCACCAATCGTTCCACCAGGGTTTTGCCGACTTTACCGCACCCGACAATCAGAATGGAAAGCCCTTTCGCCGATCTTCTTTTCCCTCGTTCAAACATTGCGCTTTCTCCTCAGCAGAGAATACCCCTGCGGTTATCCTTCCTTATTATAATAGGAATAGGGCGGAACAGACACACCGCGGCCGCGGCAGTCCAACCCGCCTCTTTTCTGTATCCCGTTATACCACGTTTCGGCAAAAATAGCAAGATGCCAGCAGCAGTTTGCAGAGAAATATTTTTCCCCTCAAATTTGTGCTTTCTGAATAAAAAAAGCCTGCATCCTGTGCCGCCGCTCAGTGAAATGTGCAAGAAAAAAGGCGCCCGCCAGGGACGCCGTTTGCTTTGCTTGTATGCTTTCTATTTTTGCAGCGGCCGCCGACCGGGCGGACATACAAGGCACTGATTGTGTAAATAATATCAGCTCCAGGATCCATGCTGCGGGGATGGCCGCCGCGGTGCGTTGCAAGCCAAGCCTGCTATTTTAATGCGTTCTTTTCCGCGCCTACAAGCTCCGCCTGGCACATGCCCTCCTGCTCCGCCAGCTCCTGCTCGTATCTGATTTTCATCGACCGGTATGTCTTGCGGCTGATGTGCAGCAGCTGCGAAGCGGTCTCGCTGCTGATTTTTTTGCTTTTGTGCAGCGCGTAAATTGCGGGAAATGCTTCCGGTATCTCCAGCTTGGGACGCCCGAATTGCACGCCGCGTTTCTGCGCTGCAGCGATACCAGCCGCCTGCCGGTCGCGCTGGCGCTGCTTTTCCTGTAGCTTCATCTCGCCGATAATGGCAATCACCGCTTCTGACTTTTCAGGATCGCCGATGATTTCCCGAATTCTGTCCAGTCCTTCCTCCACTGGAACCACCTCTTTGTACGAAAATAAATCCCCAGTTTTTTCAACCGGGCAGGATAACAGACAAATTTTTTCAGCTGTTGTAGAAAGAGCGCTCCGCTTTACAACAGAAGTATTATTGTGTAAATAACAGTTGTCAATCATCCCAAATCCCTTTTAAGAATAGCACAATTTTTTTCATAATTCAATCGTTTTTTCGCGAAACAACGCGCTTTTCTGATTTTTTCTCCATTTTTGCATCATGGAGCTGGCTTTGCCGGCTTACTCGCGCGCGCAAAAAACGCCTGCAATAACGAGGGCGCCAGAAATTGGCCGGCTGTACTTTAACTATAGAATAATGCTTCTGTAGTGCCGTGCCGGCGCCGCGGCGGATCCGCCTGCTGAGAATTAGAGCAAAACCGGAATTTTGCCCATAAACCACAAATTTCCTCTGGACATTTTAGCCGTTTCGGGTTATAATACAAACAGATGTTCGGAACATATGTTTGTATTTGGAGGGGATGGTATGGATCGGGTCATTCTTCACGCAGACTGCAACAACTACTACGCATCCGTGGAATGTCTCTATCATCCGGAGTGGCGCGGCAAGCCTATCGCTGTTTGCGGGAACCCGGAGTCCCGCCACGGCATTGTCCTGGCAAAAAGCTACCCGGCAAAAGCCTGCGGCGTGGCCACCGGGGAACCGTTATGGAAGGCGAAACAGAAGTGTCCAGACATCCTGTTTGTGCCGCCGCATTATGACAAGTATATGGAGATCTCCCAGATTTTCCGGGAGATTCTGGGCGAGTACACGGACCAGGTGGAGCCGTTCGGCCTTGATGAATCGTGGGCCGACGTTACCGGCAGCGTTGGGTTGTTCGGCAGCGGGAGGACCATTGCGGACGAGCTGCGCCAGCGGGTGAAGTTCGAGCTGGGCATCACCATTTCTGTCGGCGTTTCTTACAACAAGATTTTTGCCAAGCTCGGTTCCGACCTGCGCAAGCCGGACGCCACCACTGTCATTGCGAGCGACCGCTTTCGGGAGATGATCTGGCCGCTGCCAGCCAGTGACCTGCTGTACGTCGGGCGGTCCACCAACGCGAAGCTGCACCGGTACGGCGTCAACACCATTGGCGAATTGGCGCAGAGCCCCCTCCCCTTTCTGGAAAAGCTGCTGGGCAAAAACGGGCGCACCTTATGGCTGTTCGCAAACGGCCTGGATAAATCGCCAGTCGCCAAAGCCGGAGAAAGGCCGCCGGTCAAATCCATCGGCAACAGCACCACAACGCCGCGGGATTTAGTCACGGAGGAGGACGTGAAGATCACCATGATGGCCCTGTGCGAGAGCGTGTCCGCCCGTCTGCGGGAATACGGCCTTGTCTGCCGGACGGTGCAGATCGGCATACGGGATAACCAGCTCCATTCCTATGAACGGCAAGGTAAGCTATCCTTTCCCAACCGCACCGCATCCAATCTGTTCCGCAAAGCGTTCGCGCTGTATGACGCAAACCGGCCAGCAAACCCGATCCGTAGCCTTGGCGTCCGCGCCTGCCAGCTGGAACCGCAGGGGATGGAACAGCTTTCCCTGTTTGCGGAGGTGGCCAAAATACAGCGGCAGGAGGCGCTGGAAGCAACGGTTGACACGCTGCGGAACCGCTTTGGACATTTCTCCGTTCGCAAGGGCATGATGTATGATGACCGGACCCTGTCCGACCTCGACCCGAAAAACGACCATGTGATCTATCCGGAATCCTATTTTCATTGATTGGAGGAACGCGCAATGGCAAGAAAAGTATTTGTAGCCGTGACGACTGCGTTTGATACAGAGGGCAACATGGTCCCCTTGTCCTTAACCTGGGAGGACGGTACTATCTACCAGATCGACCGGGTGCTGGACGTGCGCCGGGCAGCATCGCTGAAGGCCGGCGGGCTGGGAATCCGGTATACCGTTAGAATTAACGGGCTGGAAAAATTTTTATTCTATGAGCAGCCCCGGTGGTTTGTGGAAGGGAAAGCAGAGGAGCTCTGACCGCGGAACCGAGGGAGTCGCAGCAAAACGAATCCACAGCCTTGCAGTCGCCGTGCGCTCTTTTGTTGCAGCTGCACTTTATGCCAATCGGAGCTTGATAAAAACCGCCCAATATGGCAGATGACACCATGCCCTGGCAGTCTGGAGAGCCGGGCAGCTGCCAAAGAAGAATTCCTTGTAATCAAGAATCATCTGTGCTAAAATGAAAGTACCTGGAAGGGGTCCCTATGGAGGAAACATGCTGCAAGCCGTCGGACAGATGATGGATGAAAAGCTGAAGCCGCGCCTTTAACCGCTGGAGGCCGACCTGCGGCAAGTAAAAGGCCGCGCCCTCACGCTGGAAATCACGCTGGAAAATGAAACGAACCGCGACATCAAGCTCCGGATGGAAGGCCACAGTCAAGTAGTAGCCAACAGGAAAGAGATCAAAACAAAGGTCAACAAGATGGATGACATGGAAACACGCCTTTTTGCCACGGAAACTGTAACGAATGAAAATGTCCATGACATTCGAGCATTGCAGGCTCAGGCAAAATAAAACAGATCACGGAACCAACAGGACAAGCCAATCGTCAGCTTGTCTTTTTTATAGCCCGTGAGCACTGGTTTTCCATCGAAGAACTAACGGAACGCTGATTTGTGCTATGGTAAACATATCATAATAAAGAAATGAGGAATGAAACATGAAACCAGGACGAATTTTAGTTGGTTTGCTGGCCGCCTTTCTTGTGGCCGCTTCCGGGACCGCGCTGCCTGCCGTTTGCGCGGCGGAAAGCACTGCTTCCGCTGCCGTGACAACGGCTGTCGTCAACGCTTTGCCAACCGATGTTGCGGTTGCATCCGAGGAATGCGTCCTTGTCGGTGTGAAAGGCAAATTCATCGCGGATTCTCAGGCCGCGCTGAATCGCATCAACGCGATCCGGTATGAAGCCTGTAAGGAAGGCGTCAGGAACCCCTCCACCGGCGCACCGCTGACCATGGCGGACTACGTTCCCATCAAGTGGTCATCAGATCTGGAATACATCGCCCGCATACGGGCGGCGGAGGCCAGCCTTTACATCGAGCACACCAGACCGAACGGAACGATCTGTTTTACCCTCCACTCTCCCAACGGTGTGGGCAGCTACGGTGAAGTGCTGGCATGGAACTGGTCGGATACCATGATTCGTGGTATCAACCAGTGGTACGCGGAAAAAGAAATCTGGGTGAACGGTGGCAGCGGTGTGACCGGCCACTATACACAGATGATTGACCCAAGCAACACCTATGTTGGTTTGGGGTGCTTCTGCACTACAGACACCATCTACTACAACACCACATGCGGTGAATTTTCATCCAGGTCCGGCCTGGATGAAACGATGGCGTCCGGCACAAACAACGTAATCCAGACCGTTGAAGTTTTAAAATCCGCACTGTCAAATATCCAGATCACCGGTAAAACAGTCTTACAGCAAGGCAAGTCCACAAATTTATCATTAAGCGGCACCGTGAATTTCAGCGGCAAATCCCTTGTTACACCGCTGGAAACCGTAACCTGGACATCCTCAAATCCATCCGCTGTTTCCGTTGACGAAAACGGCACAGCTACCAGGCTGGCATCCGGTACCGTAACCATTACCGCATCTACCGCCAGCGGCCAGACCGCTTCTCTGCAAATCATGGAAAAGCTGAAAGCGCCAACGGCAAAAATCAGCAGCTACTCTCCCACTGCCGTTAAAATAAGCTGGAATAAAATAGGCAACGCGGCGGGTTACGTCGTTTACCGTTCCACCAGCAAAACTGGCACCTACAAGAAGATCGGCTCTACGACGGGATGCAACAGCACCTCCTACACTGATAAAACGGTAACAGCCGGTAAGAAGTATTACTACAAGGTAAAAGCCCGCGGCACGACCAGCGACGCCAACAGCGTGAACAGCAAAGTCATCAGCGCAACAGCGCGATTAAAAACACCAGTTGCAACGGCAAAACGGGTGTCCGCCACATCCATCAAGGTGAAATGGAACAAGGTGTCCGGCGCCACCGGCTACACGATTTATCGCGCATCCAGTAAAACCGGTACCTATAAAAAAATCGCCGCAGTGAAAAGCAGCGTCACCAGCTACACCAACAAAAATCTGACCAATGGCAAGAACTACTATTACAAGGTGGTGGCGACTGGGAAAAAGGCAGCCTATAAGAGCGCAGCCAGCAACATTGTTTCCGCGAAGAAAGTGTAAAGGCAGCCAAGCTGAAATAAACCCTGGCTTTTCCTTGTTTTGAGAAAGGAGTCTTTCCAGTTGCTGCCTGGGGCATTAGCCTCTCCCGTGTCTTGCAGGGCGATTGGTGTGATCGGCTATCTACAAATCAACCGCCTACCCTGGCGAACATACCGCCGGCGGCGATGTTTGTCTTTGCTAAAGATTCAGAAGCAGCTACAATGAAAGCGAAAGACCGGACGCCGTACACAATGCAAAGCGTATGTGATGTTCTGATGGATAACCGGGTATCGGCACAACAAATCGGAGGTGAGCGAAATGGTCTTTGAAACAAGTCCTGCGGCACGGCAAATGTTCTGGGGCAACCTCCTGCTGATAGGCTGCTGTGTGTTCTACTTGCTCTGGTGGGTTGTAGCGTTCAAGCCAACGGGCGCCATCAAGGGACTGAGATCCGGCTGGCTGCTGATACCCGCCTTCCTCCTGGGCCTTGCCGCAGTGGTCATGATCATCAAGGGGGCAACCGGCGCGGATACAGCGCGATCCTTCTTCTCCGCCAAAGTCATCCTTCTGACCGCCGTGATCGCCTATATCGTGCTGCTGCTTGTAACGATGGCACTGTTTCACCGGCAGGTCACGACCGAGCTTCTCTTGATTGTCGGAT
>CAZFHQ010000020.1:0-13420 GCA_964519325.1 uncultured Clostridium sp. | reverse complement strand
TGGTTATACAGCTTTGGCAAATCCCGATAGGAATGGATCACTCTGGAATAGTAATCGCAGAACAGCGTTTCAGAGGTGGGGCGCACACACAGCCGCTCCTCCAGCTCCTCGCTGCCGCCGTGGGTCACCCAGGCAACCTCCGGCGCAAAGCCCTCCACATGGTCCTTTTCCTTTTGCAGCAGGCTTTCCGGAATAAACAGCGGCATGGCAACATTCTCATGCCCCAGCTCCTTAAAGCGCTGGTCCAGGATGTGCTGGATATTCTCCCAGATCGCGTAGCCGTAGGGCTGGATGACCATGCAGCCGCGCACGCTGGTGTAGTCCATCAGTTCGGCTTTTTTTACAATATCGGTATACCATTTGGCGAAGTCCTCCTCCATGGGGGTGATGGCTTCCACCATTTTTTTCTGACCGTTTTTCTCTGCCATAATCTCTACTCTCCTGACTTGTTCGTTTACAATGGGATGCCCGTCCCGCCGGCTGCCGGCACGGTCAGGCACACTTGTGTTTATTATACCGCCGGCGTTCCGGTTTTTCAACTGCTACTTTTTGACCGGGCCGGACACAAAAAAGCCCCCGCATGGCCAGCCAGCGGGGACCTGTCCCAAATTCGCAATCAGGAATTTGCCTCGATGTATTTTACCAGATCGCCAACAGTTTTCATGTTCTCGATCTCGGTGTCCGGAATCTCAATTTCAAACTCGTCTTCGATGGACATGAGCAGGTCAACAACATCAAGGGAATCCGCACCCAGATCCTCCGCTACAGATGTCTCCATTGTAATCGTATCTTCCTCTACATCAAATTGTTCAGCGAGAATCGCCTTAACCTTTTCCAGTACCATAGTTTCGTTTCCTCCTAAAATTCTTGAAAATAATTGTTTGAATGCAATGAAAAAGAATTGCAATGTGGACAAAGTAACGAAGAATATGTTACAATAACCCACGGTCGGATATTGCGCTGCATTGCCGCTTCAATTTCCCTATCCACATCTTATTAGCAAAACCATTGTTTGTCAATATCTATTTTTTACTTTTTTTAAATTCTAACGGTTTTTTCCGCGCCAATGGCCGGAAAACACGGCGGGATTTGCGAGAGGTGTTATTATGTCATTGTCAGAAATCAGGAAAAAAATCGACGAGATCGACAGCCAGCTGCTGCCGCTGTTCGTAGAACGGATGAAGTGCGCGGAGATCGTCGCCAAAAACAAGCTGGAACAAAACCTGCCGATTTTTAACGCCGAGCGGGAAAACCAGATTTTGGACAAGGTGGCTCTCTCCGCCAGGGATTTCGACACGGAAGCCAAAATGCTTTATACGGTGATGATGTCCCTGAGCAGGATGCGCCAGCACAAGCTGATGAACTCCGGCGAAGCCACCCGCAAGCAGATCAGCGACACAATGGCCACCAGCGCCAGCCTGGACGCCCTCTCCCAGGGAAAAACCGTTGCCTGTGTGGGCCGCGGCTCTTATGGCCACGAGGCCGCCTCCGCCCTGTTCCCCCAGTGCCAGGTCTCCTTTCAAAGCTCCCACGACGACGTGTTCCAGGCGCTGGAGCAAGGCGCGGCGGACATTGGCGTGCTGCCGGTGGAGAACTCCTCCGCCGGCTCTGTGTCAGAGGTCTATGACCTGATCATGCAGTACCGCTTTTGTATCATCGCCGCCGCCACGGTGCAGATTCGCCACTGTTTGGCCGCGCCAAAGGGCGCCAGCCTGGAAACCGTGCGCACGGTCACCTCTCATCCCCAGGCGCTGTGCCAGTGCGCGGAATTCATCCGCGCCCACGGGTTCCAGCCGATCCAGGATGTAAACACCGCCATTGCCGCCCGGCAGATCGCGGCCCGGAACGACCCGTCCTGCGGCGTTGTCTGCTCTGAGCTGGCGGCCAACCTCTACGGCCTGGAGATCCTGCAACGGGGCGTTCAGAACAACAAGCACAACCGCACCCGGTTTGTGGCGATCAAAAAAGACATGGCATTCCCCACAGGCGCGGACAAGATCAGCCTGTGCTTCTCTCTGGATCACATTACCGGCTCCCTTTACAGCGTCCTGGGGCGGTTTGCCATGCACGGGTTAAACCTGACCAAGATCGAATCCCGTCCGGCACGGAACGTGATCGACGATTTTCAGTATGATTTTTACCTGGACTTCTCCGGCTCCGTCACCGACGACAAAACCCTGGATCTGATCTGTGAGCTTTCCAGCGAGCTGAAAAGCTTCTCCTTCCTGGGCAACTATGTGGAGGCCTGACCAGGGCCAAAAGCCCGCCGCGACCACACAATAACAAAAAGCAAGATCCCCGCCGGCCCAAACCTGGGTTCGCGGGGATCTTTGTCGTCTGGTTTCCTTCTTATATTTTACATGGATACCATGTCAAATAAAATATTCCGTCTCGTCCGGGTGCTTCATGGCAAAAGCCTCAAACACATGATCCCGCACCTGCAAAAAGTCGTCCCTGGTGCGGTCGCGGTCCACGCCCAGCGTCACCGGGATAATGGTCTTGATCTTGCCCGGATTGGGCGTCATCACCACAATGCGGTCGGCAAGGAACACGGCCTCCTCGATGTCATGGGTCACAAAGACGACTGTCTTGTGCTGGGACTTGGTGATGCGCAGGATGTCGTCCTGCATTTTGATGCGGGTAATGGCGTCCAGCGCGCCGAAGGGCTCGTCCATAAAGATCACCTCCGGATCGACCGCCAAGGCGCGGGCGATCGACACCCGCTGCTGCATTCCGCCGGAAAGCTGGGGCGGCCTGTGATGGGCAAAGTCAGAAAGGCCCACCATCTCGATCAATTCGTCCGCCCGCTTTTTCGCTTCGGCCTTAGGCACCTTTTGGGTGGAAAGGCCGAACATGACATTCTTCTCCACAGTCTGCCACGGCAGCAGGCCATAATGCTGGAACACGGTCACCCGGTTCGGCACCGGCCTGGTCACAGCCTCTCCATGGATCGTGATCGTCCCGCTGTCCGGCAGCTCAAAACCGGCCATGGCGTTGAGCAGCGTCGTTTTGCCGCAGCCGCTTGGCCCCAGCAAACAGACGAACTCCCCTTTTTCAATTTCCAGCGAAACATGGTCCAGCGCCTGGAACAGCTTGCCCTTTTGCCGGTAGGTCTTGGACACATCTGAAACGGTGATATAGCGCATGCCTTACCCCCTTCCCGGAGCGCCAAAGCCCCACTTTTTCGCGACGAGGGATTCCAGATAGCGCAGCAGGCTGTCCAGAATCAAGCCGATGATGCCGATGACGATGATCGTCGCCATCAACCGGTCGATGCGCACGCTGTTTCTGGCGTCCACGATCATGTAGCCAAGGCCGGACTGGGCGCCGACCATCTCGCCGACCACCAGGAACACCCAGGCCGTGCCGATCGCCAGCCGCAGGCCGTTCATAATGCCGGGAAACGCCACCGGGAACACAATCCGGGTAAGCACCTTATGCTGGGGTACGCCAAAATTGGCGGCCACCTTCAGGTAGACCGGATCGGTCTTTTGCACGGCGGAAACCGTGGAAAGCAGCGTTGGGAAAAACGCCGCGATAGCGATGATGACGATTGCCGGCACGTCGCCGATGCCGAACCACAGCACGATAAAGGGCAGCCACGCCACAGGAGAAATGGGCCGGAGGAACTGCACCAGCGGATTGGCAAAGCCCCAGGCGGACGTAAACCAGCCGAGGATCAAGCCCAGGACGATGGCCAGCGCCGCGGCCAGCAGGTAGCCTATGGCAAACCGGTACATGCTGGCGCCGATGCCGGCAAACAGCTCGCCGCTGACCAGTGTCTCCCACAGGGCGGCGAATGCCGCAAAGGGGGACGGGAACAGGGATTCCTGAAACCAGCCGGTCAGGCACACAAGCTCCCACAGGACGAGCAGGCCCAAAAAAGCAACTGGAATTTTCCAAGCCTTTTTCATGTTGTCCAACCCCTTCTTAATTCAGCTGAAATACAAACTCATCATAGGATGGGGTCGTGTCGGTCAGGCCGAACTCTACCATCTTTTTGGTCAGGTCATTATAGATGTCCTCGGTCACGGTCAGGTCATTGTAGGAGATCCACTGAAGGGAGGTTTTCAGAATATCGTCGTCCTGGCCCAGATATGCCGAGGCGACCGCCTGCTGGTTGCCGTTTGTCTCCAGGGCGTCGCCCGCCGCCAGATACGCCTCTGTAAATTCCTTGGCGGCAGTCTCGTTTTCACTGAGAAAAGCGCCGTTGAACACAAGGCCGCAGCAGAGGGAATTCTCCCACAGCTCGTCAGAGGTGTAAAGGACGTGGACGCCTTCGCCCAGCGCAACGCCTACCGCCCCAAAGGGTTCCGCGACGCAGTATGCGTCGATGGTGCCGCCAACCAGCGCGGAGGGCATCTCCGTTGGGGTCAGCTCGACCAGGTTAACGTCGTCGGCGGTCAGGCCGGCTTTTGCCAGGGCCAGGTCGACCAGAATATTGTGCGAGGACCAGCGGTGCGGAATCGCAACCGTCTTGCCCTTCAGGTCAGCGGCGGTCTGCACCGCATCGCTGGCGACGATGACGTTGCCGTCACGGTGGCCCAGGGCTGCCAGCTTCAGGTCGTTGCCTTCCTGCTTTGCCTTGATCGCCAGCTCGACCAGCACAGAGGCGCCGTCGACCCGTCCGGTGTTCAAGGCGTCCAGCAGCTCGGTCCAGGAGCTGTATTTGACCAGCTCGACCTGAATGTCGCTGTCCTGGGCTTCCAGCTCGTCCTTCAGCTCAAACAGCGGAAGGGCATGGGTAATCGGCAGGTATGCGATGGTCACCGTTGTTTTATCCGCGCCGGCGTCCGCCGCCTGGGTGCTGTCGTCGCTGCCGCAGGCTGCCAGAGCAAAAGTCATGGCAAACAGCAAAAGCCCTGCCAGAATCGTTGAAATCGCTCGTTTTTTCATGATACACTCACTCTCTCCTTTTTAAAAAAATCATTGTATTGCAATCGGTTCTTCCATTCCTCATGGTTGTTTTTTAATCAGAAATTACAGGGGGAAGCCCCCCATTCGCCGCCCCGCAAAGCTTGCGGTGAGCAGCGCCGCGCCGCGTTGATTCATGTTAATCCCACCCCAAATTTCTGCGCCGTTCCTTCAGGTCCGCTACGACCTGATGAGCCAGCGCCACATGGTCCACATTCACTACCATCTCAGAGCCGAGCAAGGGCTTGGTGCCTGTGGCCATAAACTCGCTTACATTTTTAGAGCCCTGCACCGGCGCATAAACACAGTGGTAAGAGTTCATGCCCAACAGCCGGAACGACAATGCCGCGCAGATGCCCTTTTCGTTGGACCATTCCGGACTGATAAAAGCAAAGGGCAGCTCCCGAATCGGCGTTTGCAGCGATGCGGAAACACTGTTAAACAGCCCGGAGGCCCTGGCGTTGTCCAAACATTCCCCCATGTGCCACACCGGCGGCACATCGCCCAGGAACGCCCGCAGGGAGTCGCCGGTCTGCGCCAACGCTTTGGTGGAGCAGTAGCCCAGCTTCATCAGCGGGAAGGAAGCGCAGCCGTTGGTCATAATAAGCACATTGTTTTGCAGCAGGATCTCCGAGACCTCCGCCACCGCCTTTTCATACACGATCCGCGGGTTGCTGCAGCCCACCAGGTTGACGATACCCAGGATGTCCCCCCGCCGGAGGGCCTCCCCGATCTTGGCGATACCATAGCGCTGATTCGCGAACTCCACAGAGAACCCGACCTCTGCCTCCACTTCATATTGGGGGATAAAGGTTGGGATCCCCCGCCGCTGGACAAAGCTCTCGATGCCGCGGGTCACGATCTTCACCGCCAGCGCATGGATCTGGTCCGCGTTGGAATGATGGTGATCGAAGGCGTAGTGCTCCGCGCCCGGCAGGCGGGCCGAATCGCTGGTGGTAATGACGGTGGTCTTGAAACAGTTGGCAACCTCCATAATCGAAGGGAACACATCCTGCACGTCCGCCACCCACAGATCCAGCGCGCCGGTACCCAGCACCAGCTCGGCTCCAACCGCGTTAGAGAGCGGGATCACGTTGCCGTAGCGGTACATGGCGGAAAGGCCGGAGCAGCAAATGCCATAAAACTGGATGCCCTCGGCGCCGCTCTCCCTGGCCCGCTGCTGGAATTCCTCTGACTGCCCAACGCGCAGGATCTCGCTGACCATCAGCGGGGAGTGGCCATGCACCGCAATATTGACCCAGCCCTTTTTCAGCGCGCCCAGGTTCGTCAGGGAACGGCTGCGCTTTGGCAGGCCGTATAAGCTGTCCATGGCGATCGAGGTCCCCAGGCAGCTGCTCCAGGCAAAGGCCACGCCGGTGCGCAGGAACTGCTGCATGATGCTCCGCCAGTCGCCGTCGGTGCCGGTGCTGGTGCGGTGGAGGCTTTCAAACACCTCGTGATATACGCTGATGGGCAGAATATCCAATGCCTGCCAAGTTTCCTGCCGCTCCTTAGAGGCAAAGCAGCACACCGTTTTGTGGGGGCCTGGCACCGTGCGGGACAGGTCCTCCAGCAAAATATCCGCCACCTCTACCGCCAGCTGCTCCAGGGTCTTGCCCTCTGTGTCAATGCCAAAGGTTTTGCAGACGGCGTAGATTTTCTCCTTGCCCTCAATAGGTACCGGGATCTTCCCCTCGCCGGCCAGCTTCAGGGCCAGCATGCTTTCCCGGCCCCGCGCGCCGTGCGCCGCCGCGCCGGAGGCAACCGCCCGCAGCAGGTTGCGCGCGACGATCACATCGGCGTCGGCGCCGCAAACGCCCTTGGGGCTGCGTTTGGTGATCTTGCAAGGCCCCATAAAACAGTTTTTGCAGCACACGCCCGCCAGGCCAAAGCTGCATTGGGGCTGCTGGCTGTCAAAGCGGTCGAAGGTGGTTTCCACACCCATCTCCTGCATATGCAGCAGCATTTCCCGCACTGCCGGGTCCGGCGTTTGCTCCAGCACCATTTGCTTGTCGGCAAAGGTTTTGCGGTAATCGCTCACCGCCTGCATATAATCATAAAACCCATCCATTCCGCCATGACTGTGGCTGTGAGAATGTTCGTGACCGTGCTGCCGCACTTCCTGATTGCCCATGGATCTCCCTCCATAACCTATAATTTACATATGAATTATTTGTATTATACTACTGCTTGTCTGTTTTGTCAATATGCTCGAACAGAAAATAACTGCTCGGTTCGCTTTTTTTATTTTGGGCGCAAAAAAAGCCCTCCGGAACATCCAAAGGGCTTTTCAAACGTGTCTCGCGCTTGAGCGCTATCCAATTCTAATCACAGGCAGAACATCAGCGCGTTCAGGTCAACGCCTTCGATCTGGCTTTCTTTATGGGGCTGGGCCGCCAAAGCAACCCAGCCGTTCTCGCTGCGGCGGTCGATGATCTCAAACTGCTCCGCCAGGGCGTCCTGCACATCCTGCTCCCGGCTGTCGATAATGCCGCTGAGGATATACACGGTGTCCCGATACAGAAACTGGCCGATGGTTTTGGTCAGCTCAATGAGCACATCCGCCACGATATTGGCCACCACCATGTGGTATTTCCCCTGGATTTGGTCCGTCAGGTTGCCGGCCACTGCCGTAAACCGATCCTCCACCTGATTGCGGGCGGCGTTTTCTCTGGCGGTTTTCACCGCAAGCTCATCAATGTCCACACCGGTTGCGGTGCGGGCGCCCATTAACAGAGCCGCCACAGACAAAATCCCGCTGCCGCAGCCCACATCCAGAATGTCCATCTGCGGGCGCAGGTAATCCTCGATCAGCTCGATACATAGCCGGGTCGTCTCGTGTGTGCCGGTGCCAAAGGCCAGGCCGGGCTCCAGGTGGAGCACCCGCCGCCCAGCCGGGTTAACGTTTTCCTCCCAGGTAGGGCAGATCAGCAGGGATTCGCCCACAGGGATTGGCTTAAAATACTTCTTCCAGTTGTTGATCCAATCCTCCATGGCGCAGTTTGCCGTGCCGATCTCATAGGCGATCCCTTCCGCCTGATACCGCTCCCGCAAAAAAGAAATGGCCTCTGCGGGGTTTTCCTCCGGGCTGATATACACATGGATCACGCCCTTGGTCCTGTCCTTTTGCAGCAGCGCCTCGTCGATCAAGTCAATGTGGGCGACCTCCCAGGCCTCGGCCTCCAAATTGGAGTAATCCTCTATATAAATTCCATAGGGTACCACCATCTGGGCAATGTCGCCGGCGCGGTCGATGTCCTTCGCGTCTACCGTGACCAAAAGTTCTGTCCAGTCCATCCATCTCATCCTTTCTGTCCTGTTGCCTTATTTTACAATAAATCCGGCGCGAGCGCAAGCCTTTGCCACGCTTTCGTCCGGCGGAGGCGCCGCAGCACGGCGGGTTGCCGTGTCACACTTTTTGTTCTTTTCCATAAAATAAAAACGGTAGCGATTGTTTTCAAATTTGTAAGGAGGAATTGATATGTCTGAAGCTCCCTATTATCCCTCGGAAGAGGATCGGGACACAAGCAATCACCAGAATTGCTTTAAAGAAGCCGTCTGCATCGACGCCATGCGGGTCTACGACTCCTGCGGTGATAAGGACTGCCTGGAAGACCTGCGGGTATATTTTACAAGGGACCGGCAGTGCCTGGTGGACGACGCGTCGTCTGTGCGCATCAAAAGTGTGGATGTGATCAACGTCTTTTTAAATCTGGAGCCGGTACCCTTTAACAAGGGCTTTTACTCGGTGGATATGACGTTTTTCTTCAATGTTTGCGTCGACGTTTTCTGCTCGCTGACCAACTATCCCATCTCCATCGACGGTGTCTCCATTTTCAACAAAAAGGTCATCCTCTATGGCAGCGAGGGCAACGTTAAGATCTTCAACTCCGACATGGATGCGGAGCAGAACGAAAAGCAGGATTTCAAAAAGACGCTGCCAAAGGCGGTCGTTCAAGTCGCGGAGCCGATTGCGCTTTCAGCGAAATTGTGCCATCACATGCCGTCCTGCGACGCCTGCTGCGGCATTCCGGAGTGCATTTGCCAGCGGTTTGGCGGCGAGTTTGAGCGCGGCCCCATGAAGAAGAACGTCTACGCCACCATCGGTATCTTCACCATTGTGCAGATCCTCCGCAATGTGCAGATGCTGATCCCGGCTTACGACTTCTGCATCCCGGAAAAAGAGTGCGTCACCTCCTCGGATAATCCCTGCGAGATGTTCAGCCGGATCGACTTCCCGACGGATGAGTTCTTCCCGCCAAAGGTGGGCGACCTGAACTGCGGCTGTGAGAAATAATCCCCCGCTTGCCTATTGACAGCGGCGGAAAACCGTTTTATAATTAAGAATGTTAAAGCAATATAGACAGAACTGGGGAGCCAATAGGATTGGCTGAGAGTGCGGTGTTACCGCTTACTCATAGAACCTGTGCGGTTAGGACCGGCGTAGGGAGTTTCTTTTGGATTTCCAGTTCATTGTTTTTTACCAATGACAGGACAGACCGAAAAACCAGCGCCAAGCCTTCACGGGTTTGGCGTTTTCATTTTGTAAGGAGGCATTGACGATGAAATTAAACGGAGAGATCATCCAGCTCAGCGGGCCGGTGGCGCTGCACGCCCTGCTGGAAGAACACGGCTACCACTCCATGCGCATTGCGGTGGAGCGCAACGGGGAGATCGTCCCGAAAAACGACTATGCGTCTACCATGATCACCGACGGCGACGTGCTGGAGGTCGTCAGCTTTGTCGGAGGCGGCTGATGGAGATCACGCTCAACGGCAAGCCGGTTTCTACAGATTGTCAAAGCCTGCACGCCCTGCGGGAGGCGCACGCCGGCAGCGCGGAGGTGGTGATCTTAAACGGCTTTCAGACCAACGACGACCTGCCCCTGCACGACGGGGACACCGTAGCGCTGATCCATAAAGGCGTGATGCCCAGCAAAGACGAACTGGAAAGCCTGCTGTGCGCCCGCCACACACCGGCAGTCCACAACAAGGTGAAACAGGCCAGCGTTGCCGTGGCGGGTCTGGGCGGGCTTGGCTCCAACCTCGCGGTGCTGCTGGCCCGCACCGGCGTAGGCCGATTGCTGCTGGTAGATTTTGACACGGTGGAACCCAGCAACCTGAACCGGCAAAGCTACTACATCTCCCATCTGGGGCTGCCAAAAACGCAGGCCATGGCCCAGCAGCTCCGGCAGATCAATCCATTTCTTACGGTGGAAACAAAAACGGTGCGGGTCACGGCGGAGAACGCGCCGGCTTTGTTCGGGAACTACGACATCGTCTGCGAAGCGTTCGACAACCCCAACGCGAAAGCAGAACTGATCAACGCCATGCTGGCAGCATTCCCGGACAAGCCTGTGGTGGCGGCCTCCGGCATGGCCGGCTACGCCTCCGCCAACACCATTCAAACCCGCAAAAAATTCCGCAATCTATACGTTTGCGGCGACGGCGAAACAGCCGCCGAGGTAGGCAACGGCCTGATGGCGCCGCGGGTAGCCGTCTGCGCAGCCCACCAGGCCAACATGGCGCTGCGGCTGATTCTGGGCATCACCCAGGCATAAGCCCGTTACCATCCAAATTATTATGGCAAATTGCTATGAATTTTATATTACTATTATTTTTATATTACTTTGTATAATATATCGCTATAAAAATACAATCGCAATGAGAAAAGGAGCTTCTAACTATGCACGATCCACTCATCATTGGCGGCAAAGAATTTTCCTCCCGGTTCCTGCTGGGTACAGGCAAATTCTCCCTGCCAAAAACCGCTGAAGTCATCCAGGCCGCCGGCGCTGAAATTGTCACCCTGGCGCTGCGCCGGGCAAACATGGCCTTTGAAGGCAACATCCTCGACTTCATCCCCAATACCGTCACCCTGCTGCCCAACACCTCCGGCGCGCGGAACGCCAAGGAGGCCGTCCGCATTGCCCGTCTGGCACGGGAGGCGGGCTGCGGCGATTTCGTTAAAATCGAAGTCATCCACGACAGCAAATACCTGATGCCGGACAACTACGAAACCATCAAGGCCACGGAAATTCTGGCCAAAGAGGGCTTCATCGTCATGCCCTACATCAGCCCGGACCTGATCGCCGCCAGAGAGCTGGTCAACGTGGGGGCTGCCGCCGTTATGCCGCTGGCCGCGCCAATCGGCAGCAACAAGGGGCTGATCTCCCGCGAGTTTGTGAAAATGCTCATCGACGAGATCGACCTGCCAATCGTGGTGGACGCCGGCATCGGCGCGCCGTCCCACGCCTGCGAAGCAATGGAGCTGGGCGCGGACGCTGTTCTTGCCAACACCGCTGTCGCCACTGCCGGTGACGTCGTTGCTATGGCAGGGGCCTTCCGCCTGGCGGTACAGGCCGGCAGGCAGGCATATCTGGCCGGACTGGGCCGCGTGCTGGAGTTCACCGGCGACGCCTCGTCCCCGCTGACCGGCTTTATGGAGGATTGACCGCCATGCCAGATTTCATCTCTCAAAAGGATTACGACCATATGGAGCGCATTGACGACAGCCTGATGCAAAAGGTGCTGTCCTATTACGGCCAGTACGAGCCCGACCGCTGCACAGAGCAGCAGGTCCGCGCCGCCCTGGCAAAGGACGCCCTGTCCATCGGCGACTTTGGCGCCCTCCTCTCGCCGGCGGCCTTCCCCTATCTGGAGCAGATGGCCCAAAAAGCCAAGCGGGTCACCGCACGGCAATTCGGCAACGCGGTCTGCCTTTACACACCGCTATACATTGCCAACTACTGCACCAATCACTGCGTTTACTGCGGCTTCAACTGCAAAAACAAAATCCAACGGGGCAAGCTGACGCCGGCGGAGATCGAAACCGAATACAAGGCCATTGCCGCCACCGGCCTGCGGGAGATCCTGATCCTCACCGGCGAATCCCGCAGCCAGTCTGATCTGGAATACATCGGTACAGCAGTGGAAATGGCAAAACAGTATTTCTCCACCATCGGCATCGAGATCTACCCGCTGAACACCGATGAATACGCTTATCTGCAGCAAAAAGGCGCCGACTTTGTCAGCGTTTATCAGGAAACCTACAACCAGGTGAAATACAAAGAGGTCCATCTCAGCGGGCCAAAGCGGGATTTCTCCTACCGGTTCAACGCCCAGGAACGGGCCATTCTCGGCGGGATGCGGGGCGTCAGCGTCGGCGCGCTGCTGGGGCTGGACAACTTCCGCAAGGACGCCTTTGCCGCCGGCTTGCACGCCAAATTTTTACAGCAAAAATATCCCCACGCGGAGGTTGGCTTTTCCGTACCCCGCATGCGCCCTTACATCAACAACGAGGAAAACAATTCCAACGACGTCCACGAGCCGCAGCTTCTCCAGGTGATGCTGGCCTACCGGCTGTTCCTTCCCTTTGCGGGAATGAGCATTTCCACCCGGGAGCGGGCAGGCTTCCGGGACAATGTGCTGGGCCTGGCGGCCACCCGCATCTCCGCCGGCGTGAAAACCGGCGTCGGCGGTCACGAGGAAGAAGCCAAAGGCGACGAACAGTTTGAGATCTCTGACCCGCGGAGCGTGGACGAGATCCGCGCTATGCTGAAGGCCAGAGGCATGCAGGAAGTCTTTACCGACTATATCCGGCTGTAAAGGAGAATCCCAATGCAACTCATTGCCGTAACCAACCGGCTGCTTTGTAAAAGCCCAGACGATTTTCTGCAGCGGGTCGCGGTTTTGGCGGCAGCACTGGATACCGGCGACCGCATCCTCTTGCGGGAAAAAGATTTATCGCCGGCGGACTATGTAAAGCTGGCACAGGAATGTCGGGCGATCTGCAGCGGTTCCTCCGCGGAACTGGTTTTGCACACCTACCCGCAAGCCGCCCGGCAGCTGAACCTCCGCCACACCCACCTGCCCTTCCCGCTGTTCCAGCAGCACACGCCGGAACAAGGCGCCGCTTCCACCTCGGTACACAGCGTGGAAGAAGCGGTCACCGCCGAACGATTGGGCGCAGCTTTCCTCATTGCGGGGCATGTGTTCCCCACCGACTGTAAAAAGGGGTTAGCGCCCCGCGGCCTGGATTTTCTCCGGTCTGTGTGCAGCGCCGTTTCGATTCCCGTTTACGGCATTGGCGGCATCACGGCCGAGCGCGCGCCCGCCGTCTTAGCGGCAGGCGCTGCCGGCGTGTGCGTCATGTCCCAGTTCATGACGTGCGATAATTTAAAAAAAGCGATCGAATCGTTCAAAGGGATCGCATAGAAAAAAGCATCCGCCAGCCTATTGCCGGGCCAGCGGACACTTTTTTACCAGATTGCGAATGATACGTCTTGCGCGTTTTCCGCCCTTTGGCGCTTACAGCCCGTGGATGTTTTCCAGTCGGGTGTTGGCAAAGGTCTCGCATTGCGTCTCTGCCGAGCAGGTGCTGTGATGGCTGTAGGAGCCGACGCACACACAGTCGGCATCGCAGCGGTCGCCCTCGCAGTGGTGGATACATTTCTCCGCGGTGCAGTGGATCTCCAGCTCGGTGTTGGGCAGGTCGCAGCAGCAGG
>CAZFHQ010000019.1:0-13570 GCA_964519325.1 uncultured Clostridium sp. | reverse complement strand
CGGAGAGGGCCTCACCCGGGAGGACGGCGTAAAGCTGGAGCCAATGCCCCAGATTGTCATCATCATCGACGAACTGGCCGACCTGATGATGGCCGCCCCCAATGAGGTGGAGGATTCCATCTGCCGCCTGGCGCAGATGGCCAGAGCCGCCGGAATGCACCTGGTCATCGCCACCCAGCGGCCCTCGGTCGACGTGATCACCGGCGTGATCAAGGCGAATATTCCCAGCCGTGTGGCCTTTGCGGTGTCGTCCCAAATCGACTCCCGCACCATTTTGGACGGCAGCGGCGCGGAAAAACTGCTGGGCCGGGGCGATATGCTCTTTGCGCCCTACGGGCTGCCAAAGCCGGTGCGCGTGCAGGGCTGCTATGTGGACGACAAGGAAGTGGAGCGGGTCGTCAGCTATGTGAAGAAAAAGCACGACACCGACTATGACGCCGCCGTCATTGAGGAGATCGAAAAGAACGCGGCGGAGAGCAAAAGCGGCAAGGAGGAAGGCGGCGAAGCCGGCGGCCTGAGCAGCGACCCGATGATGCCGGAGGCCATCAAGTGCGTCGTCGAGGCGGGACAGGCTTCCACCTCGCTGCTCCAGCGGCGGCTGCGGCTGGGCTATGCCCGGGCAGGCCGGCTCATCGACGAAATGGAACAAATGGGCGTTGTCGGGCCTCATGAGGGCTCCAAGCCGCGGCAGGTGCTGCTGACCTATCAGCAATACCTGGAAATGACCATGCAGGGCGAGGGCAGCCAGACCACCGCGCCTGTCAACGAGGAACTGGAATAAGGGGGCGGGGCGCGATGGCTTTTCTGCCGATTACCAAACAGGAGATTCAAGCCCTGGGCTGGGATGTGCCGGACTTTGTTGTTGTGACAGGGGACGCCTATGTGGACCACCCTTCCTTCGGCACCGCTATCATCTCCAGGGTGCTGGAGCATTTCGGCTATAAGACGGCGGTCCTCGCCCAGCCGGACTGGCGCACAGACCGAGATTTTACCCGCTTTGGCAGGCCCCGACTGGGATTTATGGTATCCTCCGGCAACATTGATTCCATGGTGGCTCATTACACCGCCGCCCGCCGCAAGCGGAGCGGCGACGCTTATACCGCGGGCAACAGGACGGGCAAGCGGCCGGACCGGGCGGTAATCGTCTATACAAAAAAGATCAAGGAAATTTATCCGGACTGTCCGGTCATCATCGGCGGGCTGGAGGCTTCCCTGCGGCGGTTTGCCCACTATGACTATTGGGACGACTGCGTGAAGCCCTCTATTTTGCTGGAGTCCGGCGCGGACCTGCTCTCTTATGGCATGGGCGAAAAGCAGACCGTCGAGATCGCCGCCCGCCTGCATCAGGGAGAGCATATTTCCTCCCTCACAGACATCCGCGGCACCTGTTATGCTGTCCCAACCAAAGCGTACAGGCCCGGCCCGGCGGTGGAATGCCCCAGCTATGAACAGGTGTGCCGCTCCAAGCGGGAGTACGCCGTTTCCTGCCGCAAGCAGCAGGACGAACAGGACGCGGTCATCGGCCGCAAGGTGATCCAAAAGCACGGCGGCCTGATCCTGGTGCAGAACCCGCCCATGCCCATGCTGACCCAGAAGGAGCTGGACGAGGTGTATGAGCTGCCCTATGAGCGGACCTACCACCCGGTTTATGAAAAGGAGGGCGGCGTGGCCGCGATCAAGGAGGTGGAGTTTTCCATCACCCATAACCGGGGCTGCTTTGGGGCGTGCAACTTCTGTTCCATTGCCTTTCACCAGGGGCGCATGATCGCTGCCCGCAGCGAAGCGTCCATCTTGCGGGAGGCCAAGCTGCTCACGGAAAAGCCAAATTTTAAGGGCTATCTCCACGATGTGGGCGGCCCCACGGCCAACTTCCGCCATTGCTCCTGCAAAAAGCAGGAAAAGCACGGCATGTGCAAGGAGAAGAAATGCCTGGCCCCAACGCCCTGCAAAGCGCTGGTGGTGGAGCATCAGGAATATCTGGAATTATTGCGCAAGCTGCGCGCGCTGCCCAAGGTGAAGAAGGTCTTTATCCGGTCCGGCATCCGGTTCGATTATTTGATGGAGGACAAGGACGATACCTTTTTCAGGGAGCTGGTGGAGTACCACGTCAGCGGGCAGCTGAAGGTTGCGCCGGAGCACTGCTCCGCCAACGTCCTGGATCGCATGGGCAAGCCCCATATCCAGGTTTACAAGGCGTTTCAAAAGCGGTTTTATGAGATCACAAAATCCGTTGGCAAGGAGCAGTACCTGATACCCTATTTGATGTCGTCCCATCCGGGCAGCACCCTGCAAGACGCGGTAGAGCTGGCCCTCTTTTTAAAGCAGGAGAAGCTGCGGCCGGAGCAAGTGCAGGATTTTTACCCCACGCCGGGGACGATCTCCACCTGTATGTTTTACACCGGCCTGGACCCCTACACCATGGAGCCGGTGTTTGTGCCAAAGACCGACCGGGAAAAGGCCATGCAGCGGGCGCTGCTCCAGTATTTTGACCCCAGGAACAAGGCGATGGTCATCGAGGCGCTGCGGGCGGCGGGCAGGACAGATCTGATCGGCACCGATGAAACATGCCTGGTGCGCCCCATGCCCGGCCAACAGGCCGCAGGGCCGCGGAAGCAATCTGCCCCTGCCGGTGCGGGCAAAGGAAAAGAAAAAGGCAGAGGGAAGGGCGGTAACCCATGGAGCAACGGAACGCGCGGGAGAAAAAAGCCACATGGAAAAGGGCGGCGGCGCTGATCCTGGCTGGGCTGGTCCTGGCTGTTTCCATCTGCGTCACCGCGATCCCCAACGGCTGGCGGCAGGTGTACGCCTTGTTCGGCCTGACCGAGGTGGGCGACCTGGCAGACGGCTATCCCTTTGCCATGCATGTGCTGGATGTGGGCAAGGCGGACGCGATTCTGGTTGCCTGCGGCGGCAATTACCTGCTGGTGGACTGCGGCATGAGCGACGACAGCAGTCAGGTGCTGGCTTATCTCAGCCGACGGGGCGTGCGCCATCTGGATTACGCGGTGGGTACCCACCCGGACAGCGACCATATTGGCGGCTATCCCGCCTTGCTGGCGCAGATGTCCGTCAATGTGTTTTTGGAGCCGGTGATCGCGGATGCGTTTTTGGAGGACAACGAAGATTACGCGCTGCTTGCGGCCGCACTGGAGAAACAGCAGGTTTTGTGCAAACGCATGGCTGCCGGCGATTCGTTCGCGCTGGGGCAGTCGCAGGTGGAGGTGCTCTCCCCGGCGGGGGAGATGGATTCTTCCAATAACAGCTCGCTGGTGCTGCGGATCACTTACGGGGAAACGTCGTTTCTTTTGATGGGCGACGCGGAGGCGGAGGCGGAAGCCCTCCTGCTCAGCAGCGGCGCGGAGCTGCGGGCCGACGTGCTCAAGGTTGGACACCATGGCAGCGCGACCTCGACGACAGAAGCGTTTTTGCAGGCGGTTTCGCCGGCTTATGCCGCCGTTTCGGTGGGTCCGGACCGGAACAACCTGCCCAAGGATGAAATTATGCAGCGGCTGGAGTCGCACCACGCCGCGCTTTACCAGACTGATCTGGACGGGACGCTGGTATTTGCCAGCGACGGACAGGCGATCACGGTTTTTACAGAAAACGGCGCCGGCAGCTGAGCCGGCCAAGGAGGATTACGATGGCAAGAACATTGACGATTGACCGGTTTGAGGGCGGCTACGCCATTTGCGAGGAGCTGGCCGCCGAAAAGCCAAAGAAGAAAAAAGACCTGCATTTTTTCGGTATTGCATTGGCCGAGCTGCCCGCAGGCGCGAAGGAGGGCGATGTGCTGGTCATCGGGGAGGACGGCACGCTGGCCATTGACGCGGCGGCCACACAAGCCCGGCGGGAGAAGATCCGTAAGCTGGAGCGCAGCGTTTGGGAGGACTGAGTAAATTTGCGGACAGACCGGAGGGATTCCATTGCGGCTTGAGATGATCGGGATTGACTATAGCAGCGCGCCCCTGGAACTGCGGGAGCGCTTTTCGCTCACGGCGTCCGGCGGGGCGCGGCTTGCGGAGCGGCTGCGGCAGCGCTGCGGGGCCGCGGGCCTGGTGGTGCTTTCCACCTGCAACCGCACCGAGCTTTGGTGCAGCGGCGCGGCGCAGCCTTTGCGGGAAAGCTATTTTGCGGAGCTTGGCCTTTCCGCCCTGGAATACGGGCCTTATTTTGTGTGCCGCAGGGACAGGCCGGCGGTGGAATATTTGCTGGAGCTGGCCTGCGGGATGCATTCCCAGATTTTTGGCGAGGATCAGATTTTATCCCAGGTGAAGGAGGCGGTCCGCTGCGCCCGGGAGCGGGGGCAGACGGATCCGGTGCTGGAAACGCTGTTCCGCACGGCGGTAACAGCGGCCAAACGGGTCAAGTCCCAGGTCCCCCTGCAGGAGAAAGACCGTTCTGTGCCGGAGCGGGCGCTGACGCTCGTAGAGCAGGCCCACGGCAGCCTCAAGGGGCGGCGGTGCCTGGTCATTGGCAACGGTGAGATCGGTCGGCTGCTGTGCCGGCTGCTGCGGGAGCGGGGGAGCGAGGTGATCCTGACCACCCGCAGCTACCACCATCACGACACCATCGTGCCGGAAGGCTGCGCCGCCGTACCCTATGAGGAGCGGTATGCGCAGCTCGCGGCGGCGGACTTTGTCTTTAGCGCGACGGCCAGCCCCCACTATACGCTGCGGCGGGAACAGCTTTTGCCTTGGGCGGGCCGGCTGGTCATCGTCGATCTTGCGGTGCCTAGGGACGTGGAGCCTGAGATAGGCGCGCTGCCCGGCGTGACCCTTTATAACATGGATGAGCTGGGCGTGGGCAGCCCGCGTAACGCGGCCGCCGTTGCTGCCGCAAAGGAGATTTTACAGGCTGCCGCCGACGATTTTTACCGCTGGGAGGAAGTCCGCGCGGATGCGTGGGCTGTCTGCGCGGTGGGGCAGGCGGTCGGCGAATTGACCAATCAGAAGCTGGGCTGCGCTTATCAGGCGCAGGAGGGCAAGGCAACACCGGAGCAGGTTTCCCGCGCGGTGGAAAAAGCGGTGGAAAAGCTGCTGTTTACCCTGCGGGACACCGTGCCGGCAAAGGATTGGAGCCGGCTTGTCGACGCGCTGCGGCACGCTGCGGCGCAATGGGAGTGACGGGAAAGGATGGGAACGATGCGCTGTTTTCCGTTGTTTTTGTCTTTAGAGGGGAGAACGGTCGCCGTGATCGGCGGGGGGAGCGTTGCGGCCCGACGGGTGGAAAAACTGCTGCCCTTTGGCTGCGCTGTCACCGTGGTCGCGCCGGAGGGGACGGCGATGCTGGCCGCGCTGGCCGCCGAGAAGAAGATCCGCTGGCTGCGGCGCCCTTATCGCACTGGTGACTGCGCGGGCGCTTTTCTGGTGTTGGCGGCGACAGGGGATCCGGCGGTCAACCAGACGGTTTGCCGGGAGGCAAAAGCCTTGGGGATCCCCGTCAATACGGCGGACGATAAAGCCGCCTGCGATTTTTATTTTCCTGGCCTTGTCGTCACAGAGGAGCTGGTGATTGGTGTGACCGCCAGCGGAAAGGACCACGGCCTGGTCAAGCGCACCGTGGAAGAATTACAGCAATTTTGGAAGGAGGCGTCGGAGGATGAAGGGACCGGATAAGCTGGTCATAGGCAGCAGGGACAGCTGCCTTGCCGTGCGGCAGACCCAGCTTGTTATGGATGCGCTCCGGCGGGCCGCGCCAGCGTTGGAGCTGGAGCTTGTCACCATGAAAACGACCGGCGACCGGATTTTGGACAGGCGGCTGGATGAAATTGGCGGCAAGGGGCTGTTTGTCAAGGAATTGGACGCCGCCCTGCTGGAGGGGCGCATTGACCTTGCGGTGCATAGCCTGAAGGATCTGCCTGTGGAGCCTGACCCGGCGCTGCCCATCGGCGCGCTGTTCCAACGGGGCGACCCCAGGGATTGCCTGGTGCTGGGCGGGCAGGCGCGGCAGGTCAGCGTCATCGGGTCCAGCAGCGCCCGGCGGAAGCTGCAGCTGCAAAGGCTGTATCCGGCCGCGGCGGTGGAGCCTGTGCGGGGGAATATCCTCACGCGGCTGAACAAGCTGGATCGGGGGGATTTTTCCGCATTGGTGCTGGCTGCCGCCGGGCTGCATCGCGCCGGAATGCAGCGCCGTATCAGCCGGTATTTTTCCACAGACGAAATGATCCCGGCAGCGGGGCAGGGTGTGCTGGCCATCCAGTGCCGGCAGGATTTTCCCATGGATCTGCTGGCGCCGCTGCATCACCTGCCAACGGCCTGGGCCGCGTGTGCGGAGCGCGCGTTTGTGAAAGCGCTGGACGGCGGCTGTTCGTCTCCGGCAGCAGCGTTTGCACAAATTTGCGGCGCACAGCTGCGCCTGACCGGCCTGTATGCCGGAGAGGACGGGACGGTGCGGGTTGGCAGGATCGACGGCAGGCCGGAGGACGGCGAAAAGCTGGGAGAACAATTGGCAAGAAAGCTGAAGGGGACGGACTGAATGAAGCAGGGAAAAGTTTGGCTGGTGGGCGCGGGACCGGGCGACGCGGGCCTGCTGACACGAAAGGGGCAACGGGTGCTGGAGCAGGCGGAGGTCGTGGTTTGTGACCGGCTGATCGGCGCGGTTGCATCGCTGATTCCGCCACAGGCGGAGCGAATTGATGTGGGAAAAGCGGCCGGTCGCCACAGTGTACCCCAAGAGGAGATCAACCGGATTTTGCTGACCCAGGCCCAGCAGGGCAAGCGGGTGGTGCGGCTCAAGGGCGGCGATCCTTTTTTGTTTGGGCGCGGCGGCGAGGAGCTGGCGCTTTTGCATCAGCATGGCGTCCCCTTTGAGGTGGTGCCTGGCGTACCCTCCGCCATTGCGGTGCCGGCTTACCAGGGCATCCCCGTCACGCACAGGGACCTGGCCTCCTCGCTCCACATTATCACAGCCCACAAAAAGGCGGGCAGCCCGCTGCCGCTGGATTTTTCCCTTTTGGCAAAGCTGGAGGGTACGCTGGTATTTTTGATGGGCGTTTCGGCGCTGGAGGAAATATGCGGCGGGCTGATCGGTCACGGCAAGGCGGCGGACACCCCCGCGGCGATTTTGGAAAACGGCACGCGGTATCATCAGCGGCGGGTGGTTTCCACACTGGCGGAGCTGCCGGCGCAGGCACGCGAGCAGGGGATCGGTGCGCCGGCGGTCATTGTGGTGGGGGAGGTCTGCGCCCTGGCCCGCCAATTTGATTGGGCGGCCCAGCGGCCGCTCCAGGGAGCCAGGGTAATTGTGACGCAAAGCGCGGGCCGGTCCGGCAGGCTGGCGGAAAAGCTGGAGGATCTGGGCGCTGAGGTGTGCCGGATGCCGGCCATTGAAACCGTCCTTCTGGAGGGGGACCCCCAGTGGCAGGCGGCGCGGGAAAAACTGCCGGACTATGATTGGCTGGTATTCTCCAGCCCAACGGCAGCCAGCTGCTTTTTTGCGCTGCTGCGGCGGGAGCGGATTGATCTGCGCAGCCTGCGGCGGGCGAAATTCGCGGCGGTTGGCCCGGCTACCGCCAAGGCCATTGAGGAACACGGCGTTTTAACCGCGTACTGCCCGCCGGTTTATGACGGCGAAGCCCTGGGCAAAGGGCTGGCGGAGCGGATGCGTCCCGGAGAAACGGCGCTGGCCTTTCAGCCGGCGCATACGGAGAGCGCGGTGGTGCAGTCCCTGCGCGCGCACGGGGCGGCGGTTACGGCCTGCCCGATCTACCGCGTTGTGGAGGCAACGCGCCGCGCGCCCCTGGAGGACGGCATGATCGCCGCCTTTACCAGCGCCGCCTGCGTGCGGGGGTTCCGGCAGGTCACTCTGGGGCAGGACATCACAGGGCTTCCGGCGGTGTGCATTGGGGAAAAGACGGCGGCCCAGGCGCGGCAATTCGGCATGGCGGCCTCTGTGGCCAAGGAGGCCACGCTGGACAGCCTGATCGAGCAAATCAAGACAGTACACAGAGAAGGGAAGAGGTCAAAATGATACAAAGGCCGCGAAGATTGCGGGAACATCCGATTTTGCGCAGCATGGTGCGGGAGACACGGCTGGACGCCGCCGCGCTGATCTATCCGCTGTTTGTGCGGGCGGGCAGCGGCATCCGGGAGGAGATCCCCTCCATGGAGGGGCAATACCGCTACAGCGTGGATCAGCTCCCTTATGCCCTGGAGGAGGTCCAGCGGGCCGGAGTCCAGCGCGTGATGCTGTTTGGCATTCCGGCGGAAAAGGACGACTGCGGCTCCGGCGCGTGGAAAGATGACGGGGTCGTGCAGCAGGCGCTGCGCGCCGCAAAACGGGAGATGCCCCAGCTCTACTATCTTACCGATGTGTGCATGTGCGAGTACACCTCCCACGGCCACTGCGGGATTTTGACCGGCGGGCAGGTGGACAACGACAAAACGCTGCCCTGTTTGTGTGACATCGCCGTGTCTCATGCGCGGGCGGGGGCCGATATGGTCGCGCCCTCTGACATGATGGACGGGCGGGTCGGCGCGATCCGCAAGGCGCTGGATGGAGCCGGCTTTGCGCATGTGCCGATCATGGCCTACTCCGCTAAATATGCCTCAGCGTTTTACGGGCCATTCCGGGCGGCAGCCGGTTCCGCGCCGGCCTTTGGCGACCGGCGGGGCTACCAGATGGACTATCACAACCGGCGGGAAGCGGTAAAAGAGGCGCTCCTCGACGCGGCGGAGGGCGCGGACATCATCATGGTGAAGCCGGCCCTCTCCTATCTGGATGTGATCCGGGAGGTGCGGCAGGCGGTCCATTTGCCGGTGGCGGCCTACAGCGTCAGCGGCGAGTATGCCATGATTAAGGCGGCGGCCAGGGCAGGCTATCTCGACGAGGAATCGCTGATTGGCGAAACGGCGGTCAGCGTGTTCCGCGCCGGCGCGGATATCCTGCTGACCTATTATGCCAAGGAACTGGCAAACATGATACAGGAAAGGAAGATTGGGTAATGACAAAATCAGAAGCGTTTTTTCAGCGGGCGGTCGAGCGGATGCCGGGCGGGGTGAACAGCCCGGTGCGATCCTGCGGCGCGGTGGGCGGACATCCCCTGTTTATCCAAAAGGCGAAGGGGGCGGAAATTTTTGACGCGGACGGCAACCGGTATGTGGATTTTGTGGGCTCCTGGGGGCCAATGCTGCTGGGCCACAACCACCCGGATGTGCGGTCCGCTGTAGAAAAGGCGGTGAAAAACGGCCTGAGCTTTGGCGCCTGCACCGAGCTGGAGGTGGAGATGGCCGAGCTGATCTGCGCGCTGGTGCCGTCCGTCGACATGGTGCGCATGGTCAACTCCGGCACCGAAGCGGTGATGAGCGCGGTACGGACAGCCCGCGGTTATACCGGTCGGGATAAGATCGTAAAGTTTGCAGGATGCTATCACGGCCACAGCGACGCTATGCTGGTCAAGGCAGGCTCCGGCGCGCTGACCGCCGGTGTGCCGGACAGCGCCGGCGTGCCGGCCGGCTGCGCTCAGGATACGCTCATCGCCCGCTATAATGATCTTGACAGCGTGGCGGCGTTATTTGCCCAATTCCCGGAAGAAATTGCGGCGGTGATCGTGGAGCCGGTGGCGGCCAACATGGGCGTGGTAACGCCCGCGCCCGGGTTTTTACAGCAGCTCCGCGCGCTGTGTACCCAGTATGGCGCGCTGCTGATTTTTGACGAGGTGATCACCGGGTTCCGCTTGGGGCTTGCCGGCGCGCAGGGCTATTACGGCGTCGCGCCGGACCTGACCGCCTTTGGCAAGGTCATTGGCGCGGGGATGCCTGTGGGCGCTTACGGCGGCAGAAGGGAGATCATGGAGCAGGTGGCGCCGGCAGGGCCGGTTTATCAGGCGGGTACCCTCAGCGGCAATCCGGTAGCTATGGCGGCGGGGCTTTGCCAGCTTCGCCTGCTGCAAAAGCACCCGGAGGTTTATACTTATTTAAACCAGCTGGGCGATTATTTCCGCACCAGCCTGCGGGAGCTGGGCCGCAACCGGCATGTGGACTGCACCGTGACCGGCGTGGGTTCGCTGTCCTGTGTGTTCTTCACCGACGGGCCGGTCACCGATTACGACAGTGCCAGGGCCAGCGATACGGCGAAATTCAAGCGGTATTATGAGGAAATGCTGGCCCGCGGGATGTATCTTGCGCCGTCGCAGTTTGAGGCGGTCTTCTTCTCTGCCGCCCACGAGAAGCGCCACATCAATCAGCTTTTGGAAGCGGCGGACGGTGTGCTTGCTATCCTCCATAAAGAGGAGAACCAGCGGTGAAGCGGGGGACTTTTTACGGCGTGAGCGTTGGCCCCGGCGACCCGGAGCTGCTCACCCTGCAGGCGGTGCGGATTTTAAAGCGCTGCCCTGTGCTGGCGGCGCCGGAAACAAAGGCCGGCGGCACGCTGGCCCTTACGATCGCCAGGCAGGCGGTGGACGTCAGCGGAAAAACGATTTTACGCCTGGCGTTCCCCATGACGAGGGACGAGGACATGACCCGCCGGAACCATCAGGCGCAGGCGGCGAAAATCATCGAATATTTGGAGCAGGGCCAGGACGTGGCCATGCTGAGCCTGGGCGATGCGGCGGTCTATTCCACGTTCAGCTACCTGATGGAGATCGTCAAGGCGGCGGGCTACCCGTTGGAAATGACGCCGGGTGTTCCCAGCTTCTGCGCGGCGGCGGCCAAGCTTTGCACCAGCCTGACTGAGCGGGAGGAGCCGCTGCACATCATTCCGGCGGGATATGGCGGCGTCGAGGAGAGTTTGAAGCTGCCTGGCGCCAAGGTGCTGATGAAGCCCCAAAGGGCGGTGGCCACCTTGCTGCAATCGCTGGAACGGCAGGGCTTGCTGGAATCCGCCGCAATGGTGCAGAACTGCGGGCTGCCAGGGGAGAAGGTCTATCCGTCGCTGGCGGATTTTGACGAGGCGGAAGCGGGCTACTTCACGACGATCCTTGTGAAAGGGCGGGAAAAGAAGGGAACGTGAAGGGAGAAGTTGCCGTGCCTGCCGGCCATTTGCAGCTTGGAAAGCCGGGCGGAAGGCGTTTGAGAAAACATAGAAATGATGCAAGAAGGATTGCCGCATTGGCAGTCTTTTTTATTTTTGCGCAAAAAAATAGCCCCCTCGTTTCAAGGGGGCGGGGCAGCGCGCCAAAACATGGCAGCCTGGCAGGGCTGCCGGCCCTTGCCGGCTTACATTTTTTCCGGCGAAGAAATTTTGAACATTCCCAGCACGTTGCAGATGACAGTGGAGGTTGCGCTGCACAGCGCCATTCTGGCGGCGGTCAGGCGCTCGTCGTCGCCCTTGACGCGGCAGGCGTCGTAGAATTTGTGGAACAGCGTCGCCAGCTCCACGACGTAGCGGGTGATGACGGACGGGTTGTAATCCCGTGCTGCCTGGACGATGCTGCCGGTATAGGCCGCCAGGTGGCGGATCAGCTCGATTTCAGCCGGCGCGGTGAGCAGCGCCAGCTCGTCGTCTGTGCAGGGGCGCGGCAGGATGCCGTCCTGGGCCAGCGCGCGGAAAATGCTGCAGATCCTGGCTCTCGCATACTGGACATAGTAGACCGGGTTCTGGGCGTCCTCTTTCACTGCCAGGTCGAGGTCAAATTCCATCTGGCTGTTGGCCTCCCGCATGGTGAAGAAGAAGCGGGCGGAATCCACCGGAACCTCCTCCAGCAGGTCGCCCAGCTGGATGGCCTTGCCGGTCCGTTTGCTCATGCGGACTACCTCGCCGTCCTGCGTCAGCCGGACCAGCTGCATCAGGATGACGTCCAGCTTGTTTCCATCCAGGCCGACGGCGTTCATGGCGCCCTTCATCCGGGCAACGTGGCCGTGGTGGTCGGCGCCCCAAATGTCGATGCAGCGGTCAAACCCGCGCTTGGCGAACTTGTTCCGGTGGTAGGCGATGTCCGCCGCGAAGTAGGTGGGGGTGCCGTTTTGCCGCACCAGCACTTCATCCTTTTCCGCGCCGTACGCTGTCGCCTTGTACCACAGCGCGCCTTCCTTTTCATAGGTCATGTTCCGGTCCGTCAGGAGCTGGATCGTCTCGGCCACCTCGCCGTTGTGATGCAGCTCGCTTTCCAGGAACCATTTGTCGTAGGTAATGCGGTATTTTGCCAGATCAGACTGCATCTTTTCGATGTTCTTCGGGAGCGCGTAGCCCACCAGCGCTTTTTTGCGCACCTCCTCATTGGTGTGGGCAAACTCCTCGCCGTAAATGGCGGCAAATTCCGCGGCGCGTTCCTTGATATCCTCGCCCTGATAACCATCCTCCGGGAAGGGGACAGCGTCCTCGCCGTGATAAATTTGCAGGTATCTGGCGTTGAGGGAGCTGGCAAACTTTTCAATCTGGTTGCCGGCGTCGTTGACGTAGAACTCCCGCCAGACGTTATAGCCGGCGGCGTCCAGCACAGCGGCGAGGCAGTCGCCCAGCGCGCCGCCTCTGGCGTTGCCCATGTGCATGGGGCCGGTGGGGTTGGCGGAGACGAATTCCACCATGACCTTTTCGCCCTTGCCATAGCTGCTGCGGCCGTAATCCCCGCCCCGCGCGGCGATATCCTTCATCACATCAATGTTGAACCGGCTGTTCAGGAAAAAGTTGATAAAGCCCGGCCCGGCGATCTCGCAGCGCTCCAGGTAAGTGCCGGAAAGATCCAGGTGGGCGGTAATGGCTTCCGCGATTTTGCGCGGCGCCTGGCGGAAGGGTTTGGCGGCAGCCATGGCCAGGTTGGTGGCGTAGTCGCCGTGGGCGCGGTCTGCCGGAATCTCGATGGTAAACTCAGGGATCTCGTTTTTTGGCAGCGCGCCGCTGGCAATGGCTGCCTTTACCGCGTCGGTCAGCCGCTGTTTTAATTGTTCCGTAGCTTTTTGCACAAGCATGGACATGAAAAGCTCCTCCTTTATGATGATACCGGCAGCCCGTCGGGATCGCCAGTCTCTTTGACTGTAATGGTAATGGCGTTGACGCTGGACAGATTCGTGTTCACGTCCAGGGTATACCGCATTTCGATCTTGCCGCCGCTGTCGTCCAGGCGGTCGTCGATCTTTGAGGTAAACACGCCCAGGGTCAGGCTGCCAAAGGGTGTGCCATACTGGCACAGATGGCGCTTGCCCTCCTCCAGCACCAGGTTGGTTTTGCCGCTGCTGGGGTCATGGCGGATGAGGGAGACGACAGTCGGGTCGCAGGTATAGTCGATCTTCAGGGTGGAGGTCTGGCCTTTTTCCCCTTCCTGGTCAAACTCCCGGTACATAATGTACCGCTTGCCGTCCCGCATCACATAGCTGCCCTTGGTGGTCAGGTCGATCTCCTCGGACTGGCCGTCGATTTTTTGCCGGTTGGTGATATGAATTAAATAGTTTTCTTCCATTTTTCTCCACTTCCCGTTTGCCGCGCGTGGGATTCCGCGAACGCGACGATGTCGATATAATTTACGTTGTCCGTGACGTCCCGGTCCAAAAACAGGGACGCCGCCTTGGAAAAGCCCTCGGTGCTGTCGCTGACATAAAAGGCGCACTGCCCCGGTTCCGTCCGGCCGCACAGGGCGTCCTGGTCCCGCATCAGCTCCATGGCAAAGGAGGCGGTCTCCCGCCCGCTGTCGATGAGG
>CAZFHQ010000018.1:8151-13601 GCA_964519325.1 uncultured Clostridium sp. | reverse complement strand
TTTCCGGTTGTTGTGCCGCGCCCAAAGGCCCTGCCTTTGGAATCCGCAAACCTTTGAAAAGGTTTGATTGAAACTGTTACATTTTTAGGGCGGAAGATTTTGCTTTTCCGCATGGCCAGCGTGCGCTCGTCGGCGCCTGCCGGCTAGAGGAAGCCGTGTTCCGCCAAAAAAGCGGCCGTCACGGTGCTTTCTTTCGGCTGCGCGGGTTGGGGCGCGGTCCCCATCAGCTTTTCCACATATTTGCCGATCATGTCGCACTCCAGGTTGACCGCGTCCCCCACTTTCTGGCGGAGCAGCGTTGTCTGCGCGCCGGTGTGGGGAATGACCGACACCTGAAAATCCGTGTCGCTGACGGCAGCCACCGTCAGGCTGATGCCGTCGATGGCGATGGAGCCTTTTTCAATGATGTAGCGGAGCAGGGCCGGCATTGTCCGCACCGTGACCCACACGGCGTTGTCCTCCCGCTCCATGGCGGTGATGACGCCGGTACCGTCAATGTGTCCGCTGACAATGTGGCCGCCCAGCCTGGTATCCAGCCGGAGCGCCCGCTCCAGATTGACCGGGCTCCCCACTTTCAAACTCCCCAGCTTGGTGCGGCGCATCGTTTCCGCCATAACGTCGGCGGTAAAGGTGTCGCCGGTCAGGGCGGCAGCGGTGAGGCACACGCCGCTGGTGCAGATGCTGTCGCCCGCCTTGGTGCCGTCCAGCACCAGGTTTGCCCCAATGGTCAGGCGGGAGGAGCGCTCCCCAGGCTGGATGTGCCGCACCACGCCAATTTCTTCGATGATCCCTGTGAACAAATGAAGCCCCCCTTATTCCTCTTTCCGGCGCAGGCAGCCGGTCAGCTTCCAGTCTTCCCCGATTTTTTCGCACCGCATGTCGGTCAGCCGCGCGGCGTCTGCCAGGCGGGCAGCGCCTGTGCCGCCCACCGGCGTTTTCGCCGCCGCCCCGCCAATCAGCTTGGGGGCAATGTAAACGACGGCCTCCCGCACAATACCCTGCCGCAGCGCGCTGTCGTTGAGAGTGCTGCCGCCCTCCAGCAGGACGCTGTCGATATTCAGCTCACCTAATTTTTCCATCAAGTCCCGCAAATCCACTCTGCCATCCAGCGCCTTGCACAGGAGCACCTTCGCGCCAAGGGCTGCCAGCGCCGCCTGCCGTTTTGGGTCCGCGCCCTCCACTGCGGCGAGGATGGTCTGGTTCTCCGCCTGCTGCCGCAGCACCTGGGCCGAAAGCGGGATCCGCAAATGGCTGTCCACAATAATGCGGGCGGGGTTGGAGCCGTTCTCCAGCCGGCAGGTCAGCTGGGGATCGTCCGCCAGCACGGTGTGGATGCCCGCCATAATGCCGGCAAGGCGGTGCCGCAAATGCTGGGCGTCCTGCCGGGCCGCTTCGCCGGTGATCCACTTGGATTCTCCGGCAGCGGTGGCGATTTTCCCGTCCAGGCTCATGGCGGTTTTCAGCACCACATAGGGCGTTTTTGTGGTGATATAATGGAAAAACACCCGATTGAGCGCGTCACATTCGTCCCGCAAAAAGCCGGTTTCCACAGCAATGCCTGCGTCCCGCAGCTTCTGCGCGCCGCGGCCGGCAACCAGCGGGTTGGGGTCCATGCTGCCAATGACGACCCGCCCCACCTTCCGCTGAATGAGCAGATCGGCGCAGGGCGGCGTTTTGCCATAGTGGGAGCAAGGCTCCAGCGTGACATACACAGTCGCGCCGGAAAGGTCACAGCTGGCGCTGTTCACGGCGTTGACCTCCGCGTGGGGGCCGCCGTATTTCTGGTGGTACCCCTGCCCCACAACGGCGCCGTCCTTGACAATGACCGCGCCCACCAGTGGGTTTGGGTTGACAAAGCCTTCGCCCTTTTTCGCCAGAGCGATCGCCTGCCGCATCCATTGCCGTTCCATTTGCGCACACCTCCTGCCCGACCGCATGGCCCTGCGGTCGTCACGCGGCAAAAAAAGCCGCCCCGTAGGGATCCTACGGGGCGGTTAGCATAAGGAAACCCGCGCTGTTCCGCGCGGCCTCCGAATTCTTCTTCCATCCAGACTTTACTGTCGGCCTCGGAATCACACCGAATCCTGCCTTGCGGCTTGTGGGCTTATGGCCAGCGCCAAACGGCCAAACACCACCGGTAGGGACTTGCACCCTGCCCCGAAGAATCATACGATTATTCTGAACCTAGTATAGCACCCTGGCAGCGGGCTGTCAAGGGCCGCACACCACACAAATTTTACAGGCCCGAAACGATCCTTCCGCCACGATGTTCGCGTTTGGCGGCGCCGCTTGCCGGCGCAGACCGGCGCCCGTCAGCTTGCCCAGCGCCTCTTTGCGGGTCCACAGGGTAAAAAAAGCGTCCTCCGTCCCGCCCAGCGCACGGTATTCCGCCTGCTCCGCCGCGGTGAAAAACCGCAGTACCAGCCGCTCCCGCCGGACAGGGCGCACCTCCTGCAAATCGACGCCTACCGGCAGGTCGGCAACGGCACAGATGCAGCGGGAACCGCTGTGGCTGATATTAAAATGCACGCCCTCGTGGGAAACCACCTGGGGCTTCCCCAGCTGGTCCGTGCCGGTGCGCAGCGCGTCCGGCGCAATGCCAAAGCATTTCCACGCCCCATAGCGCAGCAGCAGCTCGCCGGCAAGGCTGGCCTTGCCGTCAACCGGCCGCATCCGCCGGATCCGTTCCGCCTTTTGCCGGTCGATCCGCATCAGCCACCGCGCGAACACCTCCGGCGTCATGCCAGCGCTGTCTGTGTAATAAAGCTGTACCATTCCCGCCGCCCCTTCCCGTTTTTTGCTGGGCCGTTCTTTCTTTTTAGTGTAGTTGATTTTTGGGATTTTGTCAAAAAAATCCCGCGGGCAATCCCGTTATTTTCGTGCATCTTGCAATTTTGTTTCAACTATGTTATCATTAGTTATATATCAATTTGAACCGAATTTTGTTTTTATTTCACTAGGGAAGAAGGGAATCCCGTATGCCAAGAATCCTGACGAAACTTACTCTTTTCTTGCTGCCGGCGCTTTGCTGCGTATTGCTGGCAGCCTGCTCCTCCTCGACCGGGCCGGCCAACTATAACGTGGCGGGTACCCTCTCGGATATCCCCACCATCACCAGCGTTGTGGGCGACCGCAGCTTTGTCGGCTCCTCTGTGACGCGCTACGCCAACGCCGAGGAGGGCAACCTTTCCGTCGTCTGCGCCTACAGCGGCTCCCCCAACGTGGAGGACGATATCCAGCGGTATTGCGACGCGCTGGTGGAAAACAACGGCTTTACGCTGCAAACCGCTTACGACGGCGAGCATGCCGTTTTGACCGCGCCCTCCAGCATTGAGGGCCAGGGGATCCAGGTCACGATCACAGCGGATGACGGCGGGTATTCCATCACCGCGGAAATCATGGAGACCGACACCTCCAGCGCTGAATAACCCCAGCCGGCCGCCCCGCATACGGCCGGCTTTTTTTGCGCCAAAAACGCGGGCGGCCCCGCCAAACGGCAGGATTCACAAATCACGCCTTGACTTCCCCCGCAATGTATCTTACAATAAATAGGTTAAGGTTTTCCCTGTTTTACCAGGAGAAAGGCGGTGACCCCCCTGAACAAATATAAACACCTCGCGCGAAATACCATTATTTTTGCGATCGGCACCTTCAGCTCCAAGCTGCTGACCTTCGTCATGATGCCGGTATACACCTATTCGCTGGCCACCGGCGCATACGGCAGCTTTAACCTGATCGTGCAGACGTCTAACCTGCTGATGCCGGTCATCACCGTCGGTATGACCCAGGCGATCATCCGCTTTGGCGTAGACCGCGCTTACAATCGGTCCGATGTTTTCACCACCAGCTTTATCTGCACGCTGCTGTGCTTCCTTGGCCTGCTGTGCTTTTCGCCGCTGCTGCGGATGCTCAGCTTTGTGGGCGATTACATCCTTTTATTGCTGCTGTATATCCTCATGTCCTGCTTCCGGCAGGTCTGCAGCCAGTTTGTCCGCGCAAAGGGCGCGACCAAGCTCTTTGCCTTTGACGGGATGCTCAGCACCTTTACCAACGCCCTGTTCACCATCATCTTCCTGATGGGCTTCCACATGGACGTGACCGGCGCGCTGCTGGCCGTCATCGTGTCGGACTTCCTGTCCATCCTGTTCCTGTTCTGGACGGCAAGCCTGTATCGCTACCTGCACATTCGGGGCGTGAACCGCAGCACCACGATCGGGATGCTGCGGTACGCCATCCCGATGATCCCGAACCAGATCTTCTGGTGGATCGTTTCTGTCTCTGACCAATACATGGTGGCGTTCCTCATCAGCGACTCGGCCAACGGGATCTACGCGGCGGCCTATAAGGTCCCCTCGATCCTGGCGGTCGTTTCCACCATCTTTATGGACGCCTGGCAAATCAGCGCCGTGCAGGAAAACAACGCGGACCGGGCGCGGTTCTTCTCAAAGGTGTTCAACGCCTTCCAGACGATCCTGCTGTTCGCCGCCGCCTGCCTGATCCCGTTCTCCAGGCTTTTGACAAAGATCCTGGTTTCCGACGCGTATTATGAATCCTGGCAGTACATCCCGCTGCTCATCCTCTCCATGGTGTTCTGCAACCTGGTCACCTTTATCGGCAGCGTTTACATGGTAGAAAAACGCAGCGTCGCCTCGCTGCTGACCACCATTCTGGGCGCGGCGGTCAACGTGGTGCTCAACCTGATCCTCATCCCGCTGATTGGCGTGCAGGGAGCCGCCATCGCCACCTTGTCCAGCTACTTTGTGGTGTTTGTGGTGCGGGCCGTCCACACGCGGCAGTTTATCCACATCCAGTTCAATATCCTGCGGTTTGGCGTCAACGTCGCGCTGATCCTGGCCCAGGCGCTGGTGATGATCTTTGCGGTACCGGGCTGGCTGCTGTATCAACTCGGCTTTGTCGCCCTGTTTACCATCCTCAACCTGAAATCCCTGAAAAACAATCTGTTCAGCATGGTTCGCAAAAGGAGGGCATAAATGGCACTGGATTTTATTGAACTGCTCAAGGTTACGTTCCTCGGCATTGTGGAGGGCATTACCGAATGGCTGCCGATCAGCAGCACCGGCCATATGCTGCTGGTGGACGAATTCATCCAGCTGGATATGAGCGAAGCCTTTAAAGAAATGTTTTTCGTCGTCATCCAGTTTGGCGCGATCTTAGCGGTCATTGTGATGTTCTGGCGGAAAATGTGGCCCTTCCAGCTGCGGGATAAGACCCAGCCGACGGTGAAGCGGAACACCCTTTCCCTGTGGGCCAAGGTGATCATCGCCTGTATTCCCGGCGGCGTAGTGACTCTGCTCTTTGACGATTGGGTGGACGCCCACCTGCAAACCCCCGTTGTCATCGCGTCGGCGCTGATTTTCTATGGCCTGGTCTTTTTGCTGGTGGAAAGCTGGAACAAGCTGCGCACGCCGCGCATTGCCACCCTGGACGAC
>CAZFHQ010000018.1:0-8141 GCA_964519325.1 uncultured Clostridium sp. | reverse complement strand
ATAAAACGGCGCTGCTCATTGGCCTGTTCCAGGTGCTGTCCATTATTCCCGGCACCAGCCGCTCCGGCGCGACCATTATCGGCGCGCTGGTTCTCGGCGTTTCCCGGGTGGCGTCGGCGGAGTTCACCTTCTTCCTGGCGGTGCCGGTCATGCTGGGCTACAGCGCCCTCAAGGTGCTCAAGTTCGGCTTTGCCTTCACCGCCGCCGAGCTGCTGGCGCTGCTCATCGGCATGGCGGTGGCCTTTGCGGTGTCTCTGCTGGTCATCAAATTCCTCATGGGTTACATCCGCAAGCACGACTTCAAGGCGTTTGGCGTGTACCGCATTTTGCTGGGGTTTGCTGTATTGGCCTATTTCCTGTTTGTGGGATAATCCCCCAACAGGCTGCGCATCATACAAAAAGCGGGCGGTCCCCACCGCCCGTTTGTGCTTTCACCCCGGATGCTTTTGAGAAAGGGCGGATACCATGCTGACACAGCTGCAACAATGGGATACGGCGCTCCTGCTGGCCATCCAGCAATGGCACAACCCGGTGACAGACTTCCTGATGCCGCTGGTCACCGCGCTGGGCAACGGCGGCATGGTGTGGATCGCGCTGGCGGCAGCGCTGCTGCTCGGCAAGCGCACCCGCAAATTCGGCCTGCTGATCGGCGCCTCGCTGCTGGCAGCCTCCCTGCTGGGGAACCTTGCGCTCAAGCCGCTGATTGCCCGTCCAAGGCCGTTCCTGGCCATGCCGGAGGTCCCCATGCTGATCGACCGGCCCGGCGGGTATTCCTTCCCCTCCGGCCACACCATCTCCTCCTTTGCCGCCGCCATGGTGCTGTGGTTTTACTCCTGGAAGCTGGCGCTGCCGGCGACGGTTCTGGCGGCCGCCATCGGGTTTTCCCGCGTTTACCTGTTCTGCCACTACCCTGCCGACGTGCTGGTCGGCGCCCTGCTTGGCAGCGCGGTGGCGGTGCTGCTGGCGCTGCTCTACCAGGTCACCCTGGGCAGGCGGTATCCCCTGCGGCGCTGACCGTAATCTTTGCCTGGCACAGCCTCTTCCGGCGCGGAGCGCCCGCACGGAAGGGGCTGTTTTTCTGTGGGCGCGCCCGACAAATTCAGATTGTTTTCGGTTTATGCATTCCCTTTTCCCGCGGTTTGGTATATAATAAAAGGTACGTCAAACCTGCCCGACCGGGCAGGCCAAAAGAAGAAAATGAAAAAGATCACATCAGAAAGGGGTATTGCTTTGGAGAACGAACAAGCCCGCATTTCTTCCCCGCCGGAGCTGGGGCTGACCGCCGAGCAGGTGGCCGCCCAAACGGCAAAGGGCCTTGTCAACGGCAGCGCTGAGGTGAAAACAAAAAGCATCGGCCAGATCATCCGGGACAACCTGCTGACGCCCTTCAACCTGCTCAACGCCATTTTAGGCGCGCTGGTCATTCTGGCCGGCTCCCCGCACAACGCGCTGTTTTTGGGCGTTATCACCTGCAACATCATCATTGGCACCGCCCAGGAGATCAAAGCGAAAAAGACCATTGACAAGCTGTCGCTGATCGCCGCGCCCAAGGCCCACGTCGTTCGGGACGGGCAGGCGCAGGAGATCGACCTCCACCAAATCGTACTGGACGACATCCTGGCGCTGGCCGCCGGCAACCAGATCTGCGCCGACGCCATTGTGTCGCAGGGCGAGTGCGAGGTAGACGAATCCCTGCTCACCGGCGAGTCCGACCCGGTGCTGAAGCGGGAAGGCGACCTGCTGCTTTCCGGCAGCTTTGTGGTCAGCGGCGCCTGCCGGGCGCGGGTGGAGCATGTGGGGGCTGAAAATTACGCCGCGAAGATCTCCGCCAACGCCAAGTATATCAAAAAGCCCAACTCGGAGATCTCCGCCTCCATCAACCAGATCATCAAGGTGATCGGCTTTTCCCTCATCCCCATTGGCGCCGCCCTGTTCTGCAAGCAGCTGTTCCTCTCCGGCCAAACCTTCAGCCGGGCGATCGTCAGCACGGTGGCTGCCCTCATCGGGATGATCCCAGAGGGCCTGATCCTGCTGACCAGCGTGGTGCTGGCCGTCAGCGTGATCCGGCTCTCCCGCCACAAAACGCTGGTGCAGGAGCTGTTCTGCATTGAAACCCTGGCCCGCGTGGACACCCTCTGCCTGGACAAGACCGGCACCATTACCGAGGGCGCCATGCAGCTGGACGAAGTCGTGCCGCTGGAGGGCGCCGCCAGGGAGGAGATCGACGCGGCCCTGGCCGCCCTGATGCGCGCCCTGGAGGACGCTAACCCGACCTCCGCCGCGATCCGCGCCGTTTACGGCGCGCAGCAGCCGGGCTGGACGTGCAGCCAAACCGTGCCGTTCTCCTCCGCGCGGAAATGGAGCGGCGCTTATTTCCCGGAGCACGGCGCGTATCTGCTGGGCGCCGCGGAGTTTATCCTGGGAGAAAACGCCGCCCCGCTGACAGCGGAGATCGAGCGCTATTCCCACAACGGCCAGCGGGTGCTGCTGCTGGCCCGGTCCGCGGCGGGCTTTGCGGAAAAAGCGCTGCCGCCGGACCCTGTCCCCCTGGCGCTGCTGGCCATCAGCGACGTCATCCGGCCGGAAGCGCCGCAGACGCTGGCGTATTTTGCCGAGCAGGGCGTCGATTTAAAGGTCATTTCCGGCGATAACCCCGTAACGGTTTCCAACATTGCAAAGCGGGCCGGATTAAAGGACGGCGGCAACTATGTGGACGCCTCCACACTGGAAACGCCGGAGCAGCTTGCGCAGGCCGCCGCCAAATACTCGGTGTTCGGGCGGGTCACGCCCCAGCAAAAGCTGGAGCTGGTCACCGCGCTGAAGCAGCAGGGCCACACCGTTGCCATGACCGGCGACGGCGTGAACGACGTGCTGGCCCTTAAAGAGGCGGACTGCAGCATTGCCATGGCCTCCGGCAGCGACGCCGCCCGCACTGTCTCTCAGCTGGTGCTGCTGGATTCCAACTTCGCCTCCATGCCCCTGGTGGTGCGGGAGGGCCGCCGGTCCATCAACAACCTGCAGCGGTCGTCCTCCCTGTTTTTAGTCAAGACGATCTTTTCTACTATATTGGCGATCGTGTTTATTTTCCTCAACCGAGATTACCCCTACCTGCCCCTCCACCTGACGATGATCAGCACCGTATGCATCGGCGCGCCGTCGTTCCTCCTCTCGCTGGAGCCAAACAACGAGCGGATCCAGGGACACTTTATCGCCAACGTTATGCAAAAGGCCATTCCCGGCGGCGTGACCATGGCGCTCACGGCCATCGCCGTTTCTGTCATCTCCGGCTTCACCGCCATGAGCCAGAACGAGATCTCCACCCTGTGCGTCATTTGCGCGGGCTTTGTCGCCCTGCTGGTGCTGCTGCGGGTCTGCCTGCCCTTCGACATGATCCGCCGCGGGATCTTCTGGCTGTTTTCGGCAGCCTTCGCGGCGGAATGCCTCCTTGCCATGTATGTGGTGCCGGAGCGCCTGCTCAACATGGCGCCGATGACCGGAACCATGGGCATCGTCCTGCCCATCCTCTGCGGCTGCGCGGCGGCCGTCATGCTGCTGCTCATTCTCATTGTGGACCGCTGCCTTGTCCCCCTGCTCAACCGCGCGCTGGAAAAAGCGGCGGACAAGCCTGCCCGCCGCCGAAACAAAACCGCATAAAAAAGCGCCAGACCGAAAAAAGCCTTCTCTGCGGCAGCTGCCGTGAGAAGGCTTTCGTTTTGGCGGGAGGGCTTATTTCTGCTCCTCAACCGCCACATAGGTCTTGTTTTCTTTGTCCTCAACGTAATCCTGGCGCTTGCCGCAATCCCAGCAGATCAGGCGCATCCTGGAAAAATCCGCCTTCCCCTCTGGGCCAAGGCCGAACACGCTTACCTTGTGCTTGCCGCATCTTGGGCAGGTCTTTACAATGTATTCCGGCTGCTTGCTCTCAATGTATTCCCGTGAATTTGGTAAAATTTCTCTTTTTTCTTCCATTGGGTATTCCCTCCGCTTTGTTTATTCTATCTTGATCCTATCTTTTTATTATACACCAAAGCGCGGGAATCGCAAGTAAAATCCAGCGGATTTTTCCCGATTCCATGAATTGCCCAAAGGAACCGGACGAAAACTATTTGTTTTTCCAAAAAAGCATTTGCCCAAACCAGGCTGTTCCAGCCCATGGGCCGCCCTGCCCTTTGCCTCCGGCTGTTGACAAGGGGGGTGAGCGGGTGGTAGAATAAAGCAGATAAAATAGATAGGTAAACAGTAAATTGCCGCCTTTGCCGGGCGGGAAAGCCGGCAGGGAGCCGCGGCTTTCAGCGGAGAAATGGAGAATCATCGAGATGGCAAAAAAAGAGAACAACTATCAGGCTTACGGGATCGCGACACAGGCGGTCCACACCGGGACGGACTACGATGAAGGCACCGGCGCGGTGCGAAGGCCGCTGCACATGGCAAACAGCTACAAGCTGCCGGATGACCTGTCCCAGGTAAATTATTCCTCCACAGACCTGCTGATGTATGCGCGGAACGGAAACCCCAACCAACACTGGCTGGAGGAGAAAATCGCCGCGCTGCACACAGCGGACGACGCGATCGTGCTGGCCAGCGGCGTCGCGGCGCTCCACGCCCTGTTCTGGACGCTGCTCAAGACAGGCGACCGGGTGATTTATCCCAACGTCAGCTACATGGCCGTATACCGCATGTTCCATGAGCTTTTTAACCGGAAATTCGGCGTAGAAACTGTCATGGTGGATATGACCGACCTTGACGCGGTAAAAAGGGCCGTCACCCCCGGCACCAGGCTGGTCCATATCGAAACGCCGGACAACCCCACAAACGGGGTGACGGATATCGCAGCGGTCGCGGCGATCGCCCACGCAAACGGCGCCGTGGTATCCGTTGACAATACCTTCGCTTCCCCCTATAACCAAAAGCCGCTGGCGCTTGGCGCTGATTTTGTCATAGAGGCGCTTACCAAATACATCAACGGCCACGGCGACGCCCAGGGCGGGGCGATCGTCTCCAACGACCTGGAAACGATGGATCGCATCCGCTATGAGGCGCAGGTCAATGTGGGGTCGGTCATCAGCCCCTTCAATGCCTGGCAGATCTTCCGCGGCGCGGTCACGTTCCCGCTCCGGATGCAAAGGATCAACGACTCCGCGCAAAAGATCGCGGAATGGCTGGAGCGGCGGGAAAACGTCACCTTTGTGTCTTATCCGGGGCTAAAAAGCAACCCCGGCCACGCGCTTGCCATGCGCCAAATGACCAACGGCTGCGGCGGCGTCATTTCCTTTGGCGTCAATACCGACGATAAGACGGTGGAAAAGCTCTGCGCAGCGCTGAAGGTCGTCACCTTTGCCGTTTCCCTGGGGCATGACGAGAGCCTGATCTTCCCCCAGCCAAGCTATGACGAACGGATCCATCTCTACCCGCAACAATTCCGCAAGGGGTTCCTACGCTTTAGCGTTGGCCTGGAAGAACCGGAGGACCTCATCGCTGACCTGGATCAAGCGTTTGCCAAGGTAGGGCTGTAACAAAAAGCAAGGCGGCCGCCTGATTTTAGCACTCTTATGAATAGAGTGCTAAAATTTTAACATTTTGTTAACACCAGGGTAACAAATCCTTTCCAAACATGGTGCATAATAGAATCAGAAAGAAGAAAGAAGATGATACCAATGGGCCACGCAGAAAGAGCGGCCATGCAATTTAGCAAGAAAAAAACCGCTGCCGCCGGTTACCGGCCCGCCCCGTCGGCAAAGCGTGAGCAAAGGGCGGGCGTCATGCACTGATTTAGGAGGTATGGATTATGTTTGAACTGAGACCTTATCGCAGACACCAGAATGAAATTGCTTACAATCCCTTCCGCGAGATGGAAGAATTTGAAAAGAGGTTCTTCTCCGACCCCTTCGGTTCCTTTATCGGCAGCGGCGACATCGCGGAGTTTAAGACGGACATCACCGACGAAGGCGACCATTATGTCCTGGAGGCGGATCTGCCCGGATTCGACAAGAAGGATATTAACCTTGATCTCTCCGGCAACACGCTGACGATCAACGCCGAGCGCCATTCGGAGCATGAGGAGAAGGACAAAAAACAAAAGTATGTTTGTGTGGAGCGTTCCTACGGGAAGTACAGCCGTCAGTTTGATGTGTCTTCGGTCAACACGGACGGCATCAAAGCGACGTATGAAAACGGGGTGCTAAAGTTGACTTTGCCGAAGAAACAGGAGGCGCTGCCCGAAACCCAGCATTTAGAAATTGAATAAGCGTGGGCGGTGTGCTTTGGCGCACCGCTTTTTTTCTTGTAAAAGCGCCTTGACAAGCGGACGGATCGGGACTACAATTAAAGTACGAAACCGGACTTTGGACGTGGGGTGGCATAATGGACGCAAGAAAATTTTTCTATGATTTCGGCAAGGCGTTCTATCATATCGACGCCATCTACGACAGCTTTGCCAGGTCCGGCAACGCCGCGCCGACGCTGCTCTGGGTCCTGTATGCCTTGGGCGACGGGAACCCCCACACACAGCGGGAGATCTGCGCGGACTGGGATTTGCCGAAAAGCACGGTGAATACCGCGGTGGGCAAGCTGAAAGGGCTGGGGTATGTCCGGCTTGTCCCCATCAAGGGCAAGCGGCGCGAAATGACGGTCACGCTGACGGAAAGCGGCGCGGAATACGCGGACCGCCTGCTCCAGCCGCTCTACCAAAAAGAAGCGGCCGTGTTCCAGCAGCTGGATGCTTCAGACCGCCAGTCCGTTGCGACGCTGGAAAAGCTCGTCCGGCTTTTTCGGGAGGACGATGGAACCAGCGGCAGCACAGAATGGTTCGCGCCGGCTGAGGAGAACGATTACAAGACAGAAAGCAAGCATTAGGAGGAAATCGTTATGCTGGGAAATTTTACTTACTGCAACCCAACCCGCATCCATTTTGGAAAGGACGCCCTTCAGCAGCTGGGCGGCGAGCTTGCCAATTACGGCAAAACCGTTTTGCTGGTTTACGGCGGCGGTTCCATCAAACGGTTCGGGATCTATGACGAGGTGGTCAAAATCCTGAAGGACCGCGGCAAAACGATCGTGGAGCTGCCCGGCGTGATGCCGAACCCCACGGTAGACAAGCTCTATGAGGGCTGCAAGCTCGCGAAAGAACACCCAATCGACCTGATTCTCGCCGTCGGCGGCGGCTCTGTCTGCGACTATGCAAAGGCGCTGTCCGTATCGGTTTTCTGCCAGGAGGATCCCTGGGAGAAATATTACCTGCGCATGGAGGATGTCGATAACCCGATCCTTCCTGTCGGCTGTGTCCTCACGATGGTCGGCACAGGCTCCGAGATGAACGGCGGCGCGGTCATCACCAACCCCAGGGAAAAGCGGAAGATCGGCCATGTCTTTGGAGAAAACGTGTTCCCAAAATTCTCTATCCTGAATCCGGCCTACACCTTCACCTTGCCGAAATACCAGATGGTCGCGGGCTTTTATGACACCTTCAACCATATCACGGAACAATATTTCTCTGGCTTTGACGACTGCACCTCCGATTATGTGATGGAAGGCTTGATGCGGTCCTTGATCCACAGTTCCCGCATCGCTGTTCAAAACCCGCAGGATTACGAGGCGCGGAGCAATATTATGTGGATCGCGGCCTGGGCGCTGAACACCATGGTTGCCAAGGGAAAAACCACCGATTGGATGGTGCATATGATCGGCCAGTCCATCGGCGCATATACAGACGCGACCCACGGCATGACGCTTTCGGCTGTTTCCATGGCGTATTACCGCCATATTATGCCCTATGGTTTGGCAAAATTCAGGCGCTTTGCGGTCAATGTGTGGGGCGTGGACCCCAGCGGTAAAACAGAGGAGGAGATCGCAGACGAGGGCCTGCGCGCAATGGAAGGCTGGATGCGGGAGCTTGGCCTTGCCATGACGATTCGAGAGCTGGGCGTCACCGAAGGGATGCTGGAAGGGATCGCGGACGGCGCCTTCCCGTGCGACGGCGGCTATAAAACGTTGACCCATGAGGAGATCACTGAGATTTTAAGGGAGAGCATGGGATGAGCAAAAACGAACGGCGCCTGGTGCGGCAGGCCTCCTGACAGGGCGCTTTTTACGCGCGGCCATAACGCGCGAAAACAGAACGGCGCCGGATACCTTGACTTGTCAAA
>CAZFHQ010000017.1:0-13755 GCA_964519325.1 uncultured Clostridium sp. | reverse complement strand
AGCGCCACCCGGGTCAACCAGGAGAACCGCATCAAGCTGATGCTGTCGGTGGCAAAGGAAAAACTGAAGCAGCAACAGAGTGAAAAATAGAAAATAACAGCGAAATCAGCAGTAAATTTCAGCTTACTGTTGATTTTTTTGTTTCGATAGCGTAAAATTAAATTGTAAATTATTTTCCTATCACCTGCAAGGGGGGTTCTATTATGAAAAAATTTATAGCTGACTTTAAAGCCTTTGCCATGCGCGGCAATGTGCTGGATATGGCAATCGGCGTTATCATTGGCTCTGCCTTTGGTAAAATCGTCACCTCACTGGTGGACGACATCATCATGCCGGCCATTTCCCTGCTGACCGGCAGCATCAATGTCTCCGACCTGTCAGTGTCCATCCCCTCTGCCACCGGCGAGGCCATCTCGCTGAACTACGGGATGTTCCTGCAAAACATCATCGACTTTTTCCTCATTGCCCTGAGCATTTTTGTCATGATCAAGATCATTGGCAAGGTACATCGCAAAAAGGAAGAAGCCCCTGCGCCGCCGCCGGAGCCAACAAAGGAGGAGGTCCTCCTCACCGAGATCCGCGACCTGCTGGCAGAGCAAAAAGCAGCCAAGCCGGAAGAATAACGGCTGCCATTCATGGCAAAAGCCCCCTGTATCCTGCGATACAGGGGGCTTTTTCTCTTTCTTTGCGCTGGTTGGCGCAGGGTTAGGTCAGCGGTTCTTCCGGCCTCGTTTTGGGGCTTTGGCAATCAGCGCGCCGCTGCGATACGCTTGCAGGAGCAGCTCCAAATTCTGCACGGTACTGTTGAGTTTTTTGCCCACATCCGTGCCGGCAACCATAACCCGCTGGGGCGCGGCCTGGAAAAAGTCGATGTCGGTGTCCATGTCTTTATTTTCCTCCAGGGCAGACTGGATGCCGCAAAACGGCTCGTGGGAGACAATGCGCATGCCGTGGGAGTTGAAAATCAGCGTGTAACCGGCAATACCCGTTGTCTTTTGATAGGCTTTGCAGAAGCCGCCGTCGATGACCATCATTTTGCCGTTGGCCTTGACCGGCTCCTCGCCCTTGGCCACCTTGACCGGCACATGGCCGTTGATAATGTGGCCGAATTCCGGCTCCAGGCCAAACTCCCGCAGGATCTTATCACAATAGGCCTCGTCGGTGTAATAGGTGTAGTAGTCGTCCTTTTCCTCGGTCCAGATGGACTTATCTTCGATAAACTGGCGCTCAAAGGTAGTCATTTTGGCACGGCCAAAAATCGGGGACTTTGGGCCGCTCCACAGATAATACATAAAGTCGCGGCCATCCGCCAGCTCCTGGGGGTCTGTGCTGAAGTAGGCGTTGCGGGCGATCTCCTCCGCAAGGTCCATCAGCGCCCGGCCCTTTACCTTCTGACCGGCAACCTCCACCTCGGTGAAGGTACCGTCAGCATTCATGGGAACACAGGCGTGGAACAGCAGGTTGTTGTTAAAGCATTTGTACAGGTTGCCCACTGAGTAAAGGTACTCCACATGACGGTGGAGCCGTTCGCTGTCATGGAAGGATTCCGCCAGGTCGTCCAGGATCTCCTGCTCCTCTGGGGTCAGGGTGTAGGGGTCGTTCCGATCCACCGTTGGAAAATCAACAGACTTGAGCGCATAGGTATTGCCGTCGATCTCGATGCACTTGTGCTCGTAGTCGATCTTCTCCAGCAGCAGGCGGTTTTCCATCTGATACTCCGGGTGGCGATGGATGAGCTGGGCCTCCAGCTTATACATGATGACGGCCATAGCCCGGTGCATAGCGTCCCGCACGTCCTTGCTGGTGGGCAAATAGACCTCGTTGGCAAAGACGTTCAGCTTGCGCAGGCTGATGCCGTAGCCGCTCTCTAACAGGTTGATGCACTTGTGGTTGACGCACAGCCGCACCACTGTGGCAATGCACACCTCGCTGCCGGCGGCGGCGCCCATCCACAGGATGTCGTGGTTGCCCCACTGGATATCGCAGGAATGGTGCTCCATGAGCATGTCCATAATGGCGTCCGGGCGGGGGCCGCGGTCAAAAATATCGCCCACAATGTGCAGGTGGTCCACAGCGAGCCGCTTGATCAGTGTGGACATGGCAACGATAAAATCGTCGGCCTTGTCAATGGAGATGATCGCCTTGACGATCTCATTGTGGTACTGCTGCTGGTTAAAGTCGCTGTCTGACTGGGTGTGGAGCAGCTCCTCAATAATATAGCGGTAGTCATCCGGCATGGCCTTGCGCACCTTGGAGCGGGTGTATTTGGAGGAGACGATCTTCACGATCTTCAGCAGCCGGTGCAGGGTGATCCGGTACCAGTCGTTCATGTTGTCCTCCCGCTTTTTCTTTTCCAGCTTCAGCTTTTGCTCCGGGTAGTAGATCAGCGTGCAAAGCTCTGACCGCTGCTTTTTCGACAGCTCCTTTGCAAAGGCAAAATCCACTTTTTCCCGGATAACGCCGGAACAGTTGTTGAGGATATGGGCAAACGCCTCGGCCTCACCGTGGAGGTCGCTCATAAAATGCTCGGTACCCTTGGGCAGGTTCAAAATCGCCCGCAGGTTGATGATCTCGGTGCAGACGTCCTGCACAGTGGGATATTTTTCTGCCAAAAGCGACAGATACTTCAAATCTTGTTCCTCTATCTTTGTCTTCATACACGCTGCCTCCCAATGGTTGATCGGATCACAGATCCTTATTTTTTCATTGTACCACATTGCACAGAATAATTTAAGAACAAATTTCAAATTTCACATTTCTCACAATTTTCACTGCTGATTTTTTACATCCTTCCCGCTGCTGGAAAATACCCCTTGCGGTTTTGCGCCGCGTATTCTATAATAGAAGTATCGCATAGGAATAGATAGGAATCGTATCATTTTTCTGGAGGTTATTTTATTTATGAGCAGCAATCCAATCGTCACATTTGAAACAAACCAGGGTACGATCAAAGCGGAGTTGTATCCGGAAATCGCGCCCAATACCGTCAATAATTTTATCTATCTGATCCAAAAGGGCTTTTATGACGGCCTGACCTTCCACCGGGTCATCCCCGGCTTTATGATCCAGGGCGGCGACCCCCAGGGTACCGGCGTAGGCGGCCCCGGCCACTCCATTTACGGCGAGTTCTACACCAACGGCTTTGCCAACGACCTGCTCCACACCGAGGGCGTGCTTTCCATGGCACGCTCCAGTATGCCGAACAGTGCCGGCTCCCAGTTCTTCATTATGGTGGCCGACGCCCCCCACCTCAACGGCAGCTACGCCGCTTTTGGCAAGGTAATTGAGGGTATGGATGTGGCCCACAAAATCGCCTCTGTGCGCCGCAGCAGGAACGACAAGCCCCTGGAGCCGCAGGTGATGACAAAGGTCACGGTAGAAACCTTTGGCGTGGAGTACGACCCGCCAAAGGAATTGCAGCACAAGGGCTGACCAAAACGGGGTGAGAGTTTGACAGTGACAAAAAGCGCCGTTTGTGTGCGCTATGCGGAGACCGACCAGATGGGTGTGGCGCACCACTCGGTGTATCCCATCTGGTTTGAGCTGGCCCGCACCGATTTTATCAAGGTGATCGGCGTCACCTACTCCAGCATGGAGGAAATGGGCATCCTGCTGCCTGTTGCCGAGCTGAACGTGCGCTACCGCCTGCCCGCCAAATATGAGGACGAGCTGATTGTAGAAACGCACATTGAGCGGATCACGCCGGCGCGGATCGTGTTCGGTTACAAGATCTACCGGAAGGACGACATGCTGCAAAACGCCATGGTGGTCGGCTCCACCACCCACGGCTGGGTGGACAAGTCCATGCGGCCAATGAACATGAAGAAGGCTCACCCGGAGCTGTACGCCCAGATCGCGGCGCTGGCCGAATATTAGCAAAAAAAAAGAACGCCTCCAGCGGCTTTGCCGTGGGAGGCATTTTTTGTGGGTGCGCGTTATTCCTGTGGCTCATATTTCTGCTCGCAGTAAGCGCAGCGGTAAATATGGTGCTCCGCGTCGCTGAGCTTGAAAATCTGCTCTATGCTCCGCTCCTCTGAGGTAATGCAGCGTGGGTTCTTGCAGTAGACAATGTTCCTGACCACCTTGGGCAGCTCCAGGTTTTTCTTCTCGATGATCTTGCCGTCGTCGATAATGTTGACGGTGATGTTGCAGTCGATAAAGCCGAGCACGTCCAGGTCCACGTCGATCATGCCCTCGATTTTGATGATGTCCTTTTTCCCCATCACATTGCTTTTGGCGTTCTTGATGATCGCCACGCTGCAATCCAGCTTGTCCAACTCCAGGTACTTGTAAATCTCCATGCAGCTGCCCGCACGGATATGGTCGATCACAATGCCTTTTTCCAGGCTATCCACGTTTAACATTTAATCTACCTCCAGTCCCAGCAGTTTGATAATCAGCGCCATGCGGATATAAACGCCATACTGCACCTGATTGAAATATTGGGCGCGGGGGTCGCTGTCCACCTCGCCGGCGATCTCGTTCACTCTGGGCAGCGGGTGCAGGACGATCATGTCGTCACGGGCCAGCTTCATTTTCTCAGCGTTGAGGATGTAGCTGTCCTTCAGCCGGATGTAATCCTCCTCATTGAAAAACCGCTCCCGCTGGACCCTGGTCATATAGAGGACGTCCAGCCCGCCGATCACATCCTCCAGGCGGGTAACCATTTGGAAGGGGATGTTATTGGCCTTGAGTACGCCCTCCGAGATATAGTCTGGGATCTGCAGTTCCTCCGGCGCCACCAGCACAAACCGGATGCCCGGATAGCGCGCCAGGGACTTGATAAGGGAATGGGTGGTGCGGCCGAATTTCAGGTCGCCGCACAGCCCAACGGTCATGTTGCCCAGCCGCTTTTTCAGGGAACGGATGGTCATCAGGTCCGTCAGCGTCTGGGTCGGGTGCTGGTGGCCGCCATCGCCGGCATTAATGACCGGGATGCGGGAGAACATAGACGCCACCAGCGGCGCGCCCTCTTTTGGGTGGCGCATGGCGGCAATGTCCGCAAAGGCGGAAACCGTGCGGATGGTGTCCGCCACGCTCTCGCCCTTGGCTGCCGAGCTGTTCTGCCCAGAAGAAAAGCCAAGTACGCTGCCGCCAAGATTCAGCATTGCCGCTTCAAAGCTCAATCTTGTTCGCGTGCTCGGCTCATAGAATAAGGTGGCCAGCTTCATGCCGTCGCAAACATGGCTATATTTTTTGGGGTCCTCCACGATCTTGTCCGCCAAATCTAGAAAAGAATTAATTTCTTCCACGGTAAAATCCAGTGGATCAATCAAATGTCTCATTGTTTACCTCCATGCGTATTCGTGCCAATTTTCCATGCGTTCCAATGAATAAAAAAATCTTTAACCTTATGCATTATACTACTTTGCCCGCCATTTTTCAATATCTTTCTCCAAAAGTTTGGCCCGCGCTAAGAATTCTATCAATTCTAATCGACAAGCGGGAAAAAATTTGTTATAATAATAAGATAACGAATTCATGGCAAAGGTAAGAGAAAACAATGAGAATGCGCAAAAAGGCATGGGCGCGGCCAGAGCTGGCCCAATGCCCCTACTTTCTAGAAGAACCAACCCAATGGAAGGGGCGCTGGCAGCAGCGGTTCCCCAAGGCGCAGCCCCTCCACCTGGAGCTGGGCTGCGGCAAATGCACGTTTACCGCAGAGTTGGCGGCCCAGCACCCGCAAATCAACTACATTGCCATTGACCAAAGCTGTGACGTCCTCGGCGTTGCCCGCCGCAATATTGAGGCGCGTTACCAGGCGGGACACCTGCCGGTGGACAATATCCTGCTGGTAGCTTACAACATCGAACAGATCCCCCAGCTTCTGGACGGGAAGGACCAGGTGGAAAAGCTGTATATCAATTTCTGCAACCCGTGGCCCAAGGCGCGCCACCACAAAAAGCGGCTGACCCACCCCCGCCAGCTTGCCCTGTACCGGGATTTTATGCGCCATGGCGCGGAGCTGCACTTTAAAACTGACGACGAGAGCCTGTATTTGGCCACCCTGCGCTATTTACGGGAAGGCGGCCTGGAGCTGTTGTGGCACAGCGAGGATCTGCACAGCTGCGCCGACACGCCCCAGTGCCGCATCACCTCAGAGCATGAGGACCGCTTTGCCGCCCAGGGGATCCCGATCAAGGCGATTGTCGCACGGTTCCCATGAGCGGCCGGCACAATAAGAAAGCGGGGCTATCCTTTTTGGTCCGTTTGTGCTATACTGTATCATATCTATGGGCGCCCAGCACGGCGCTGTAAGACCACGACCGATGAAAACTGTTCCCTGGAGGTGCTTTCGTGAAAACGATACGAAGTAATAAATACCGGCGCAAACGCCGCCGTTCCGACCGCTTCCGGCTGCTGCGGCTGCTGGCCATCATCGGCGGCGCTGTTGTGCTGGCAGCCGCCGCTGCCGCTGTCTGCCTGGTACTGTTCCTGCCAACCGGCAGCAGTTCTGGCAATGACGGCGCTGGCGAGGACGTTTCTTCCGCCATGCAGACAAGCAGCGAATCCGCTGGCGGAGCTGCCGACAGCGAGGCCGCTAAAATCAACCCCAACGCGGCCACAGCCGCGACGTCCGGCGCCCTTGCTTATCAGTCCCTGTATCCGGAGATGTATGTGCCTATCGTGGAGAAGATCCCCGCCCCGGACGGCGCCAACGTGGTCTATCTCACCTTTGACGACGGCCCCTCCATCCTGACGGAGGAGCTGCTGGATATTCTGGATGAGGCCGGCGTAAAGGCGACCTTCTTTGTCACATGCCAGGGCGAAACCACCAGCGAGGACCTGCGCCTGCTGGCGGAGATCGCCGATCGGGGCCATGCCATTGGCATCCACACCTACACCCACGATTATACCAAGATCTATGCGTCGGTGGAGTCGTTCCTGGAGGACTTCAGCAAAATGAACGACGTGATCTATGAAGCGACCGGCGAATACCCCACCATGTTCCGCTTTGCGGGCGGCAGCTATAACAGCTACAATTTAGAGGTCTACCAGGACATTATTGATGAGATGAAACGCCGCGGCTACACCTATTTTGACTGGAACGTGGACAGCTGCGACAGCGAATCGAACGCGACGGAAAAGTCCATTTATGAGAACGCTGTGACGGGGATCACCAGCCACAACAAATCCATTGTGCTGATGCACAACTCCGGCGCGAAAACAGCCACCCTCAACCAGGTTGGCGCCATCATCAAAGCAGCAAAAAAGGCCGGCTACCACTTTGACGTGCTGGACCCCAGCGTCAAGCCCTTCTCCTTTGCGGAGCCGGAATAAGCCGCGGCGCTGCCCCAGCTGGCCATAGAAAAAACGCGATGCAATTGGCTTTTGCCTGCACCGCGTTTCTTTTTTTGCTGCATCCCGCCGCACGCTACCGGGTTTCTCCTGTAACAGAAACCACCGTGTAGCCCGTCGGTTCCAGAGCCTCCCGCAGGGCCTGCTCCGGGATCGCCTGCTCTGACAAGATTACCGCCTGCCCTTTTCTATGGGAGGACGTCACCTTTTTGACCGGAAAAGCCTTGCGTATCGCATCATTCACATGGGCCTCGCACATGCCGCAGGCCATGCCGTCGATTTTTACTGTCAGCTTTATCATACCGCGCTTTCCCTCCCTGGCGAAAAAAGCAGCCCTGCGCTGCTTACGTCGTTAAATCATGTAGTTTTGCGCGCCTTGTTCCATCTCATCCTCCAGCAGGTCCTGCAGAGTGATCCCATCCAAATACTCGTTGATCACATCCTGTAAGCCCTGCCACACCCGCAAGGTCGCGCAGGATTCGCTGCGGGGGCAATCGTTGGGGTCGTGATCCAGGCAGGCAACCGGCGCAATGCTGCCCTCCGTCACGCGCAGGATCTCGCCCACTGTGTAAGAGGCTGGGTCACGGGCCAGCATATAGCCGCCCTGATAACCCCGATTTGTCTTTAAAATATCCGCTTTATTCAGCAGCGGAACGATCTGCTCCAAATACTTTTTGGAGATCCCCTGCCGCTGGGCAATATCCTTCAGTGCGATGTAGCCGTTTTCCTTGTGCTGGGCCAAATCCAGCATCATACGCAGGGCATAGCGCCCCTTGGTTGAAATTTTCATTCCGATTCCCCCTGCTTTCCCGCAAAACGTGCATAAAACCTACTGGTTATGTGGTTATTATATCACACAAAAACAAAAATTACAATTGTTCCCCGCCAACTATTTTCGTTATTTTTTCAGCTCTACAATGGTCACGCCGCTTTCGCCCTCGCCAAACACGCCCAGCCGGTAGGATTTGACGCCGCTGTGGTGCTTCAGGTGATCCTGCACCGCCTTGCGCAGCACGCCGGTACCCTTGCCGTGGATGATCGTCACCTGGTGCAGGCCGTTGAGCTGGGCGCTGTCTAAAAAGCGGTCTACCGCAAGCAGGGCGTCCATGGCGGTTTCGCCGCGGATATCCAGCTCGCTCATGCTGCCGCCCCGACCGCCTGCCGCCGTCACGCGCTTTGTCACGGTACGCTGCGGCGTTTTCACCTGGGCTTCTTCGATGAGCCGCAAATTGGAGAGAGGCACCCTTGTTTTGATGATCCCAGCCTGCACCGTCACCTGGTCGCCGCTTTGGGGCAGCGCGGTGACGACGGCCTTTTTGTCGATGTCAAAGATGAGCACCGTGTCACCCACCTTCAGGGGCCGAGGCAGCGTGTAAACGCCTTGTTCCCGCTTATGGACCGGATCAGCGGTTTGTTCCAGCGCGCGCAGGGCGCCGCGCACCTGGGTTTTCTGCTCCGCCGTCAGCTTTTGCGCTTTTTTGGCCCGCTCCAGCTCGTCCATCACATCCTCCGCCTGCGCCCGTGTGTGGGAGACCAGGTTGGCCGCCTGTCGCCGGGCGACCTCCATCTCTTTGGCGGCGTAGGCTTCGATTTTCTCTTTCTCCGCCTTGGCTTCCTCCAACAGCGCCTGGGCCTGCCGGCGCGTGTCCAGAGCCTGCCGGCGCTCCTCCTCCAGGGCCTGCCGGCGCTCCTCCAGGCTTTGCACCACGTTTTCAAACTCGGTGTTTTCCGCAGAGACAAGCGATTTAGCGTGCTCGATCACCTCCGGCTGGATACCCAGCTTTAAGGAGATGGCAAAGGCGTTGGAACGGCCCGGCACGCCGATGAGCAGGCGGTAGGTGGGCCGCAGGCTGGCTACGTCGAACTCGCAGCAGCCGTTTTCTACCCCGTCAGTTTGCAGGGCAAATTCCTTTAATTCCGCGTAATGGGTCGTCACAGCGATTTTGGCGCCCTTTTTGCGCAGTGCCTCCAAAATTGCGATGCCCAGCGCCGCGCCCTCCACCGGGTCGGTGCCGGCGCCCAGTTCATCCAGCAGCACCAGGCTGTGCTCGCCCGCCGCCGCCAAAATGGCGATCTGGTTCGTCATGTGGGCGGAGAAGGTGGAGAGAGACTGCTCGATGCTCTGCTCGTCGCCGATGTCCACCAAAATCTGGTCGAACACCGAAACCTCGCTTTCTTCCGCCACCGGCAGCATCAGGCCGCACATGGCCATGGCGCACAGCAGGCCCACCGTCTTCAGCGCGACGGTTTTGCCGCCGGTGTTGGGGCCGGTGATGATGAGGGTGTCAAAGCCAATGCCCAGAGAAATATCCGTGGGTACCACCCGCTTGCTGTCGATGAGGGGATGGCGGGACTGGCGCAGCAGGACGCGCCCCTGGTCGTTGAGCTTGGGCATGGTGGCCTTCATATCATAGGCCAGGCTGGCGCGGGCAAAGATGTAGTCCAGCTCCACCGCCATTTGATAGCCGGTACACAGCTCGCCGGCAAAGCTGCCCACCTCCGCGGAAAGAGCGGCTAAGATCCGCTCGATCTCCTCCTTTTCCTCCGCCTGGAGGACACGGATCTCATTGTTGGCCTCCACCACGCTCATGGGCTCCACAAATACGGTAGCGCCGCTGGATGAGGTGTCGTGGACCAGGCCGGGGATCTCGGAACGGAACTCAGCCTTGACCGGCACCACATAACGGCCGGAGCGCATGGTGATGATCTGCTCCTGCAAAAATTTTTGCTTGGCCAGGTTGTGCAGCAGCGCGTCCAGATGCTCCCGCACCCTGGCCTCCGCCCGTCGGATCTTCCGGCGAATCTCCGCCAGCTCCGGCGAGGCGGTGTCGGCCACCTCTTCCTCCGATAGCACGGTCAGCCCGATGCGGTTCTCCAGGTATTGGTTGGGGTACAGGCTGTCAAAACGGGGGTCCAGGCTGGTATGCATCCCCTCGCTTTTTCCGTGCCATTTGGCTACATTTTTCAGCGCCAGCAGCACAGAGCGCACCCGCAGCAGCTCCGTCAGATTCAGCACGCCGCCGGCCTCTGCACGCCGCACCGGATTCACAATGTTGGTAAGCCCGCTGAACGACGGCGACCCGAACCGGGCCATCAAAATGTAAGCGTCGTCTGTTTCCGTCAGCAGCCGCTTGGCACGCTCCAGCCCGACGGCTGGCACGGCGGCTTCCGCCAGCGCCCGGCTGTCCTCACAGGAGGCCCGCTGCGCCACCATGCGCAGGATCTTATCCAGCTCGATGGAACGGTAATATTTTTGTGTCAGTTGTTGCTTGTCAGTCATTGCTTCTCCCCCATAGACGTCATTTGGCGATAAAATTCCAGCGTTGGGATCCGCCGGCCGATCGTGTGCAGCAGATAGCTCTCGCTGGCCTGTGCCAGCGCTTGCAGGCCCTCCGGCCGCATGGAAAAGGAAAACAGCTTTGGGAACTCCGCGTAAATGGTGTGGCGCAGCGCCGTCAGCGTGCCGCTTGCCAGCGCGAACGCCTGCTCCCGGATCTGGCCGGCACAGTCGCGGCAGCACAAGGCTGCCCGCCCCGGCACAAAATACATGGGGCTGCTCTCATAAGCGCCGCAGTGCTCGCAGCCGATCAGGTTTGGCATATAACCGGCCAGCGCCAGCAGGCGCATCTCCACCACCGGCTTGAGCAGCAACTGGGGCTTTGTCCCCGCCTCTAAAAAGTGGAGCGCGTTTAAAATTAGACGCAGAAAATCTCCCGCGCCGGTTTCTTCAGGAGCCAGCAGGGATGCCAGCTCGCAAAAATACTGTGCGAGAGAAAGGCTTGCAATATCCCGGCGCAGGCCAAAGAATACCGTAATGGCCTGTCCGTCATTGACGACATATTTATCTTTCCCTTTATAAATGGCGAACTGTGAGTAGCTGAGCAGCTGCGTGGAAGAAACCTTGCTGTCCTTCAGGTTTTTGGCCCGGGGCGCAAAGGCCCGCAGCAGCCCGGCCTCCCGTGTCAGCAGGGTCACAAGCCGGTCACTCTCCCCCACGCTCCGCTCGCCGATCACCAGTCCGTCGGTGTTGATCTGCATCAGCGCCCTCCTCACAGGCTCCCACAGGTCCAGCCGCCTCATGCTTTGCCTGGCAATACGTCAGATACGACTGCACGCTCCCCGTGCGCGCGAACTGTTCCCATGCGGTTTTTTCGTCCATTTCCGTTTCCTCCTGCATCCATTGATACCGGGAAAGGCTTCCCCATTCAAAAGTATTCTCGGAAATGGATGGGCTATGAACGGAAAATATATCTTTGTGCGACAGATTGCGGCAAAATTCACGGGGAAATTGTGCTATTGCCTGCCGCTTTTATTGGAAATCGGTCTTGTCATAGCCAAGGGCATGGAGGATGTTCTGCCGGTTGCGCCAGTCCTCTTTCACCTTGACCCAAAGCTGCAAATTGATTTTACAGTCAAAAAAACGCTCCAGGTCGGCGCGGGCCATGGTGCCAACCTTTTTGAGCATGGCGCCCTTTTTGCCAATAATGATCGCCTTGTGGCTGTCCCGCTCACAATAGATCGTGGCGTCGATGTCGGTGACGCTGCCGTCCGCCCGCTCCCGCATCCGCTCTACTGACACAGCGACCCCGTGGGGGACCTCCTTGTCCAGCAGGCGCAGCAGCTTCTCCCGGATGATCTCGCCGGCCAGCACCCGCTCCGGCTGATCGGTCAGGGTGTCCGGCGGGAAGAAATGGCCGCCCTCGGCGCACAGCTTTTTCAGCTCCGCCACCAGGTCGCGCACACCGCTGCCGTCCAGGGCGGAGATGGGTACCACCGCCGCAAAATCAAAGAGCGCGGTGAGGGCCTGGATCTGCCCGATCAGCACCGACTTATCCTTCAGCGTATCAATCTTGTTAATTGCCAGCACGGCGGGCAAGCCGAGGGCCTTGAATTTTTCAATCAGCTCCCGGTCCGCCGGAGAAATCTTCGTGCCCGCCTCCACCACCAGCAGGCAGGCATCCACGCCGGCAACCGACTCGGAGACCGACTTGACCATGTAGCTGCCCAGCTTATTTTTAGGCTTGTGCAGGCCCGGCGTATCCAGGAACACCAGCTGATCCTCGCCCTCGGTGAGCACGCCCATAATGCGGGTGCGGGTGGTTTGCGCCTTGCTGGAAACGATGGCTACCTTTTGCCCCAGCATGGCGTTGAGCAGGGAGGATTTGCCCACGTTTGGCCGCCCCACAATGGCGATAAACGCCGATTTATCGTTCTGATTCCACTCGGACATCTTCTTCTCCTCACTGCGGCCTGACGCCGCGCGTCTATTTTTTTCTGCGCCGTTTGCAGGCAGCGGCAAGCTGCGCCGGACTGCGGTAAATAAACAGCAGGCTCACTGCTGTACCCGCCCCCAGCGGGATCAGCCACAGGGGCTGCCCGGCAAAAAAGCGTACATCCGGCAAAAGCCCGCGCCGTCCCAAAACAGCGCGGCTGCCACAGCCACCGCCGCCATGGCAAACACCAGCACAGCGCCGGCAGCGGTGTCCTTCAAAATTTTGACATAGGGGTTTTGTTCCCGGGTAATGGCGTTCCCCACTGCTTCCAGCGCCGTGTTGAGCAGCTCCAGCGCCAGCACCAGCCCGATCACAACAAACAGGATCGCGTACTCCACGCCGGTCAGCGCAAAGAACTGGGAAAACACCAGCACATAGGCCGCAACGACCAGATGGATGCGCATATTGCGTTCATAGCTGATACAGTGCCACAACCCCTGCAGGGCAAACCGGAAGGAGCGCAGCAAGCTCACCTGCGGCCCCTATTCCTGTTCCAGCACATAGCTGCTGGAGCTGGGCAGGCCAAGCATCGTCATGACCTGTTCTTCCTTTTCCCGCATCCGCACCCGGTCCATGCCGCCCTTCTCGTGGTCATAGCCCAGCAGGTGCAGCACAGAGTGAACGGTGAGGAAGCCGATCTCCCGCTCCAGGCTGTGGTCAAACTTTTCCGCCTGCTCCACCGCCTTTTCCATAGAAATGGCCACGTCGCCCAAAATGACAGCGCCGGTGTCATGGTTAATCTCCTGCTCGCCGTTCTCTCCCATAGGGAAGGACAGCACGTCGGTAGGCATGTCCTTGCCGCGGTACTGCCGGTTCAGCTCCTGGATCTGGTGGTTGTCGAGAAACACAACGCTGACCTCCGCTGGCTGCGGGAATTCCTCCAGCTGGAGCACAGCGTTGCAGCAGCGGCGCACAAGCATCCGCACGCCGGTTGGAATTTTGACCGCCTTTTGGTGATTGCTGATGATCACACGAACCTTACCCATAAACGATTATCTCCTTTCTGCACTGTGTTTTTCATAAGCCTTTATGATCTTTTGCACCAGCCGGTGACGGACCACGTCCTTTTCGCTAAACCGGATCTGCGCAATATCATCAATATTTTTTAGCACGCTCATCACATCCCGCAGCCCAGAGCGCCGGCCGTCCGGCAAATCAATTTGCGTGATGTCCCCTGTGATGA
>CAZFHQ010000016.1:7461-14045 GCA_964519325.1 uncultured Clostridium sp. | reverse complement strand
GGCAGGCGAGACACAAGTTGTGTCTCGCCTGCCTGCATTTCAAAGAAAAAGTAGGCAACTGTTATTCTGTTGCGGAACGGCTTCCGCTTTCCTCAAAGTGGTTGATCTTGTGGATAAAAAAATAGCGGGCAGGACAACGGTCTTGCTCGCCTTTTATACGTTGTCAGGTAGGAGATTCACTTGTGCAAAAGCTTCTCCTTTGTTGTTTAGTTAATACGATTATCTGCGTTTTGGCAGATCTGGATTGCCTTCTCACAATAATGCGGACCTTCCCTCCGAAAAGCCGCGCTTGTTCGCTACTTTTCCTGGGTTTTCGCTCCGATTTATCACATTTGTATCTCATTTGGGATAAGGGAGAAAGTATCGAAAAGAGGTGATTCAAATGGCTTCGGTGAAGCGCAAAGACAACAAGGGCAGAATTTTGAACAACGGCGAAAGCCAGATGAAGGACGGGCGGTACCGCTATCAGTATACGGACGTCAGGGGCAAGCGCCACGCCATTTACAGCTGGCGGTTGGCCGCAACCGACAAGCTGCCCGCGGGCAAGCGCCCGGACCGCTGCCTGCGGGAGAAGATCCGGCAGGTGCAGCGGGACCTGGACGACGGCATTTCCATTGCGGACGGCAACCGGATCACCATGGACCAGATGTTCCAGCGCTATATGGCCGGCAAATGCGAACTGAAGCAGTCCACCCGCCTCAACTACCTTTATATGTACCGGCACTGCGTCGCGCCGGAGCTGGGTGCGCGGAAGATCGCGGCGATTAAATATTCTGACGTCAAAGCCTTTTATGACTGGCTCATCCGGGAGAAGGGGATGCGCCCCAACAGCGTGGAGATCATCAACTCCATCCTGCACCCGATCTTCACCATGGCCCTGCGGGACGGCTACATCCGCACCAACCCGACGGACGGCGTGCTGGGGGAGATCAAGAAAAGCCACTGCTGGGAGCGGCCCAAACGCCACGCCCTCTCGGAGCAGGAGCAGGCGGCGTTCATGGGCTACATGGCCCACTCCGATACATACCGGCATTGGCTGCCGCTGTTCACAACCTTTTTGGGTACGGGCTGCCGGGTCGGGGAGCTGATTGGCCTGCGCTGGGCAGACTGCGACTTTGAGAACCGCACCATCAGCATCAATCACAATTTGATTTACCGCCAGCAGGAGAACGGCGTCAGCGCAATGCGGGTGACCACGCCAAAGACCAGCGCGGGGGTGCGGACCATCCCCATGCTGACGCAGGTAAAGGAGGCGCTGCTCCAGGAGCAAGTGACCCAAAGCTGCCGCGCCCGCGAAACGGAGATCGACGGCTACAGCGGGTTTGTCTTTACCAACAGCAAAGGAAACGTGCATAATCCAGCCGTCATCAACCGGACGATCAAGCGGGTCTACACGGCGTACAATCGGGAGGAGCAGGCGGCCGCCATCCGGGAGAATCGGAAGCCTTGCTACATCCGGCATTTTTCGGCGCACAACCTGCGCCACACGTTTTGCACCCGCTTTTGTGAGCACGAGACAAACCTGAAGGTGATCCAGGAGATCATGGGACACAGCGATATCAGTGCCACAATGAACATTTATGCCGAAGTGACAGAGAGCCGGAAAAAGCAGTCCTTTGAGAATCTGGAGGATAAAATCAACATATTCTGATTGCAAACACTTCACAAAGGTGATTCTAAATTTCTAACTCATATTTAACTCATTTTGCCCGTCTTGCAATGTTCGCCAAAAGCCCCCGCGGTATGGCGGCTCATATGATGGAAAACAGCAGAGAAGCTCCCGCGCGCAAAAACAAAGAACCGGCAACGCATGGCTGCCGGTTCTTTTTTATGCAATCAAATTGGAAAAATGAAATGAGAAAGCTTATTTGATGACGCGGACAAAGATCACGCCTTCAACCGCCTGGATCGCGGCTGTAATATCGTCGCCGATGTTATCCTTCACATCAATCAGCGCATACGCGAGATCCTTTTTGGATTTGCTCTGCATATTCTCAATGTTGAGGCCCTTGTCTGCGAATTTCGCGGTCAGCGGGCTAAGGATATTCGGGATGTTCTTGTGCAGGATGCAGATTCTGCTGCCTTCCTCCCGCGGCATGGAAACGCTTGGGAAGTTGACGGAGTTGGTAATGTTGCCGTTCTCCAGGTAATCCTTCAGCTCATCCGCCGCCATAGAAGCGCAGTTGTCCTCGGATTCCGGTGTGGAAGCGCCCAGATGGGGGATAGCCACCACATTCTCAACGCCGAGCAGGTCGTCGTTGGCAAAGTCGGTGACATAAGAGGCAATCTTGCCTTCGCCGAGCGCCGCAATGAGGTCAGCGGTGTTGACCAGGTCGCCGCGGGCGAAGTTCACAATGCGCACAGCGTCTTTCATCTTGGCAATGGTGTCCGCGTTGATCATGTTCTTGGTGTCCGGTGTGGACGGCACATGGAGCGTAACGTAGTCGGCCGCCGCGTAGATCTCATCCAGGGTGGCGACGGTTTTGACGCCGCGCTCCAGGTTCAGTGCGGACTGCACGGAGAGATATGGGTCGTAGCCCACCACATCCATGCCCAGGCGGAGCGCCGCGTTTGCCACCAGGATACCGATGGCGCCCAGGCCAATCACGCCCAGTGTCTTGCCCTTAATCTCAGGGCCGACAAAGCTGGATTTGCCTTTTTCCACCAGCTTGCTTACCTCAGCGCCGCTGCCCTTCAGGGATTCCTCCCACTTGATGCCGGCGACGATTTTACGGGAAGATAAGAGCAGGCCAGCCAAAACCAGCTCTTTCACAGCGTTGGCGTTGGCGCCCGGCGTGTTGAACACCACGATGCCCTGCTCGCTGCAGCGGTCGATCGGGATGTTGTTGGTGCCGGCGCCGGCTCTCGCAATGGCCAGCAGGTTCTGGTTGAACTCCATCTCGTGCATGGCGGCGGAGCGGACCATAATGGCGTCTGGGCTGGCAATCTCTGTGCCGACTTTGTAGTTGTCGCCAAAGCGGCTGGTACCCACCTTGGAGATCTTATTCAAGCAATTAATTTGGAACATTTTATTTTCACCTATTCTTTACGCTAAATTTTACAGATTGTTTTTCTCGAACTCTGCCATGAACTTGACCAGCGCCTCCACGCCCTCTGTTGGCATTGCGTTGTAGATGGAAGCGCGCATACCGCCGACGGTACGGTGGCCCTTGATGTTGACAAAGTCGTGCTCGGTTGCTTCTTTAATGAACTTGGCGTCCAGCTCGTCGTTGCCGGTGACAAATGGGATGTTCATGATGGAACGATCCTCCGGAACGACGGTACCCTTGAACAGCTTGGAGTTGTCGAGGAAATCATAGAGCAGCTTTGCCTTGTGCTCGTTGATCTCCTTCATCTTCTCCAGGCCGCCGATGTCGTTCTTAATCCACTCCAGCACCAGCTTGCAGATGTAGATGGCGTAGCAAGGCGGTGTGTTGTAGAGGGAATCATTGTCGGCGTGGGTCTTATAGTTGAACATGGTCGGCGTTTTCTCCATTGGCTCGCCGATCAGATCCTCACGGATGATGACGACGGTCAGGCCTGCAGGGCCCATGTTCTTCTGCGCGCCGGCAAAGAGCAGGCCAAACTTGCTCACGTCGATTGGCTCGCTGAGGATGCAGGAGGAAACGTCTGCTACCAGCGGCACATTGCCGGTTTCTGGCAGGGTGTGGTACTTGGTGCCATAGATGGTGTTATTCAGGCAGATGTGGAAGTAGTCCGCATCTTTGGTAAAGGTAGCCGGATCCAGCTTTGGAATGTATGTAAAGGTCTTATCCTTAGAAGAAGCGACGATGTTTGCCTCGCCGTAGCGGGCGGCTTCCTTCTGCGCTTTGGTAGCCCACTGGCCGGTGATGACGAAATCAGCCTTGCCGTTTTTGGTCATCAGGTTCATTGGGATCATGGCAAACTGGGAGGAAGCGCCGCCCTGGAGGAAGAGCACCTTGTAGTTGTCCGGAATGTTCATCACCTCGCGGAGCAGGCTCTCGCAGGACTTGATGATGGAATCATACACCTTGGAGCGGTGGGACATTTCCATTACAGACTGGCCGCTGCCGTGGTAATCAAGCATTTCAGCAGCTGCGATTTTCAACACGCTTTCCGGCAAAATGGATGGGCCGGCGGAAAAGTTGTAAACACGTTTCATGAAGTTTTTACCCCCAAAATAATAAAAATAAGTTTCTGCAATCTGGCAAGAAAAAAACGCTGAAATACCAGATGTGACACCATTCTTATTATATTCTTCTGTTAAATTAATGTCAACAAGTACGGTAAATTTCCTGGCGGACAATTTTGGTTCCTTTCCATAAAGGAAAAGATTTGTTTACCGCTTCTACTGTGAATTTATTAACAAATTAAGGGTTTCAAGAAAAAATTCAGGCGTGATTTTCTATGTTATTACCAAAATAATTGGCTACCCAACAGCGATTTTTTGTGATATAATATACATATGCATAAATATCTTACGAGGGAATGTTTTTCTTTTAAAGCAATGTATGATCCATCTGGTTACGACTTGATTTTTGTAAAAACTGATTACTTATTGCTAGAAATGAGGCTGGGACATGAAACTGAGTGAAATCGTAGACGTGTTAAACGCGGAGGTCGTGGTGGACGCAGGCAATTTGGACGCGGAAATTAAAAGGGCCTGCGGCAGCGACATGATGAGCGATGTGCTTGCTTTTGCGAAGGATCAGTCTGTTTTTCTGACAGGGTTAATGAATCCCCAGGTGGTGCGCACCGCGGAAATGATGGATATGCGCAGTATCATTTTTGTGCGCGGCAAGACCGTGGACGATATGGTGCGCAAGCTCGCGGAGCAGATGGGGATCACGATTATTGCAACAAAATCTACCATGTTTACCGCGTGCGGCCTGCTGTATGCAAACGGGATCAGGGGAGCGTGTGAGAGACAATGAAGCCATTAGCGTTAGAATACATTGTGCCGGGCGACGATTTCACACGCGCCGGAGAAGCGTCCAGCAAGGTGAAAAATATGCTCAAGCGCGTAGGCTTCGGTTCTGACGCGATCCGGCGGGTGGCCATCGCCATGTATGAGGGCGAGATCAACATGGTCATCCATGGCGGCGGCGGCACAGCCAAGGTGGAGATTTATCCTGACAGGGTGGAGATCCTCCTTGTCGACCATGGCCCTGGGATCGCGGACATCGACCAGGCGATGCAGGAGGGTTACTCCACCGCGCCGGACAATGTGAGGTCCCTGGGCTTTGGCGCCGGCATGGGGCTGCCGAACATCAAAAAATATACAGACGAAATGCGGCTGGAATCGGAGGTAGGCAAAGGAACGACCCTCTTTATGATGATCAAAGGGCCTGGATGATGCGATGAAGTGCAAGAGGTGATTGGATGGATCGTTTTTTTCATTCCGTAGCGTTAGAGTATGATCGGTGTGTGGGGTGTACCATCTGTGTCAAGCACTGCCCAACTGAAGCGATCCGGATCCGGGAAGGGAAAGCGATCATCACGTCGGAGCGGTGCATTGACTGCGGAGAATGTATTCGTGTTTGCCCCCACCGGGCAAAGAAAGCGAATTATGACCGCCTGGCCGATATGGAACGGTTCGCGTATAAAATTGCCCTGCCGGCGCCCTCGCTGTATGGGCAGTTCAGCAATCTGGACGACATCGACCTGGTGCTCACCGCCTTAAAGCGGATCGGGTTTGACGAGGTGTTTGAGGTTTCACGGGCGGCGGAGCTGGTGTCTGAGGCAACGCGGAAGCTGATGCAGAACGGCCATTTGCATGTGCCGGTGATCAGCTCCGCCTGTCCGGCCATCGTCCGGCTGATCCGGGTGCGCTTCCCTGATATGTGCAGCCATGTGCTGCCGCTGAACGCGCCGATGGAAACGGCGGCCTGCCTGGCAAAGGAGGAGGCTTCGGAGCGGCTGCAAATTCCCAAGGAGCAGATCGGCGCGGTGTTCATTACGCCGTGTCCCGCCAAAGTGACAGACATCAAGGTGCCAATCGGCACGCCGACCTCCGAGGTGGATCTGGCAGTCTCGATCAGTGAGATTTTCCCTAAGCTGGCGGACGAAATGAAAAAGATCCGGCAGACCGAGAACCTCTCCAGATCCGGTGTGATCGGTGTGGGGTGGGCCTCCAGCGGCGGAGAAGCGGCCGGCTTGCTGCGGGAGAAATACCTGGCGGCAGACGGGATCGGCAACTGTATCCGTGTGCTGGAGGAGCTGGAGGACGAACGGATTCGCGGGCTGGATTTCATCGAGCTGAATGCCTGCAGCGGCGGCTGTGTCGGCGGGGTGGCCTGTGTGGAAAACGCCTATGTGGCGAAAGCGCGGCTCCAGCATTTGCGCAAGTACCTGCCGATCTCCCGGAACCACCTCAACCATATCCCGTACTGCATGGAGTGGAACGAGGATCTGAAATACGCGCCGGTGCTCAAGCTCTCTGACGATATTTCAGAGGCCATGGCGATGATGATGGAGATCGATGACATTTGCAGCGAGTTCCCCGGAATGGACTGCGGCTCCTGTGGGGCGCCGTCCTGCCGCGCCCTGGCAGAGGATGTGGTAAAGGGCGCGGCCAAAAAGAGCGATTGTATTTTTATCCT
>CAZFHQ010000016.1:0-7451 GCA_964519325.1 uncultured Clostridium sp. | reverse complement strand
CCTGCGGGATCAGCTGCAGCACATGGCCGCGACTTTGGCGGAGATCAGCAGCGGTCAGCTTCCGGCTGGCGGCGCTGCCGGCTCCAGGAAAGGTGAGAGCGATGAAGATTAAAGATTTGGTGGAGCGATGCGGGTTGGAGGTGCTGACCTGCCCGCGCCTGCTGGAGACAGAGATCACCGGATGCTATATTGGCGACCTGCTCAGCTGGGCGATGAGCAGGGTGCAGCAGGGCGATGTGTGGCTCACCGTGATGGGCAACGTGAACGCGGTCGCGGTCTCTGTGCTGGCGGACGCCGCCTGCATTGTGCTGGTGGACGGCGCCACGCTGGAGCATGACGCCGCGGAAAAGGCCGAGCAGCAGGAGGTTGTGATCCTTTCCGGCAGGCAGGGCGCCTACCCATTGGCCATCCACATCTCAGAGCTGCTGCGTTAATCATGGCACGCGTCTACTACGATTTCCACCTGCATTCCTGCCTGTCCCCCTGCGGTGATCTGGATATGACGCCGTACAACATCGCGAATATGGCAAAATTCCTTGGCTTTGACATGATCGCCCTGACCGACCATAACTCCTGCCTGAACTGTGAGGCCGCTGTCAAAGCGGGGCAGCAGGCTGGGATCGTCGTGGTTCCGGGGATGGAGCTGTGTACTGTGGAGGAGGCCCATGTGGTCTGCCTGTTCCCAACGGTCGCGGATGCAATGGGCTTTCACCAATATGTGCAGGCGCATACGCTCCACATCCCCAACCAGCCGGAGATTTTCGGAAGGCAGCTCGTCATGGATGCGGCAGACCACGTTCTGGCGGAGGAACCCTGCCTGCTCATCAACTCCGCTGAGATCGGCGTCAACTCGGTGGTGGGCCTGGCCGCACAATATCACGGCGCGGCGTTTCCGGCCCACATTGACCGAGATTCTTACAGTATCCTCAATTCCTTGGGCGTCGTTCCAGAGGAGGCCGGCTTTTCCGCCGTAGAGATCAGCTATGACGGGGACATCGCCCTGCTCCAGCGGATGAATCCGGAAATTAACGATAAGATTCATCTTCAAAACTCAGACGCCCATTACCTGGAGCATATGCGGGACCCTGGCCCATGGCTGGAGCTGGAGGAACCATCCGCCGCGTGCCTGATCTCTGTTTTGCAGGGGAAAACAACCGCGGAATGGGGCATCTAGGCAGCCGCGGCGGGCAAAGCAAACCAGCAGCTTTCAGCAATTTGTCTAAAAATTAACAGGTGCCCTGTGAGATTTTAAGTGATTTAGTCACTGTTTGGCGAAACAAGTTGTGTTATCCTGTAATGAAGGAATTTTACGATGGTTTCTGCTGTCTCACATTGGCTTTTTTGGGAGCGGGGCGCTTCCCGCAGCGGAGCGCCTGATCCCGCTTACTTTCATTTTACTTGGATGATAATTCAAATTATCATATATTTTATCCTTACACAAGGAGGTCTTTATTATGAGAGAAAGTTCCTATAATTATCGGACCCCCGCTTCTCAGTTGGTGGAAATCGCAAAAATTGCGGCACCATACCGCGGGCGGCCCGATAAGCTGAACTTGGTTGCGACCGAGGTCAAACAAATCGTACCGGTATTGTCCTATGATGCGACAAAAGTGATTGCCCGTGAGATGGGCCTGAGCCTGACACAGGTATACAACTTCGTCACATTTTATGCAATGCTTTCTACAAAGGCCCATGGCAAGTTTACCATCCGTATTTGCAAGAGCGCGCCTTGCCATGTAAACGGCGCTGCAGAAGTGATCAACGCCATTGAAGATCAGCTTGGGATCAAGATGGGCGAGACTACTGAAGACGGCCGCTTTACCCTGGAGTATTGTCCTTGCCTGGGTCTGTGCGACATCGCGCCGGCAATCATGATCAACAAAAAAGTTTATGGTAATCTTACCGCGGAATCTGTACGCGAAATTATCAAAATCTATATTCGGGGGGAGATTGACGAATGAAAGAACAATTAATTCTGCTCCGGAACCGCGAGCGGTATGAAGATGGCAGCTATAATCCCCTGGACGCCAAGGACTATTTGGCATGTGACGGCTTCGCTGGTTTAAAGCGCGCCCTCTCCATGGAATGTAACGAGATCATTGAAGAAGTAAAGGCCTCCGGTCTGCGCGGCCGCGGCGGCGCGGGCTTCCCAACCTGGAGAAAGCTCCAGTTCTGCTCCGGCGGCGACGCAGACGTCAAGTATGTTGTCTGCAACGCTGACGAGGGTGAGCCGGGTACCAACAAAGACCGTATTCTGCTGTCTGTCGATCCATGCGCCGTATTTGAGGGCATGGCGATCGCCGGCAAAGCAATCGGCTCCCACTTTGGTTACCTTTATCTCCGCGCGGAGTACCGTTATATGCTGAACGACCTGCTGGCCGCGCTGCAGAGCTGCCGCGACAACAACTGCCTGGGCGAAAACATTTTTGGCAGCGGCTTTGATTTTGACATCGAGCTGCGCATGGGCAACGGCGCTTATGTCTGCGGTGAAGAGACAGCCCTGTTTGAGTCTATCGAAGGCAAGCGCGGCGAGCCTCGCTTCCGTCCTCCATATCCGGCGGTACACGGCCTGTTTGGCAAGCCAACCCTGCTGAACAACGTGGAAACCCTGGCCAACCTGGCCCCGATCTTCCGCAACGGCGCGGCATGGTATGCGGGCTTTGGCACCGAGACCAGCACCGGCACAAAGCTGTTTACGGTTTCCGGCAACATTTACCGCAAGGGCGTGTTTGAGCTGCCAATGGGCGCAAACCTGAAGGAACTGATCTATGACTTCTGCGGCGGTATTGCGGACGGCCGCGAGCTGCTGGGCGTACAGACCGGCGGCGCGTCCGGCGCGATCGTCAACGCGGACCAGATCGACGTCAGCCTGGATATTGACCATGTGTCTGCTTCCGGCGGCCGTCTGGCCTGTGGTACCATCATGGTATACAGCGACAAAAACTGCATTGTAGATATTCTGCGGAACGATCTGGACTTTTTCTGCGAAGAATCCTGCGGCCAATGTACTCCATGCCGTGAAGGCGGCTTTGAGCTGCACCGCCTGGTCAGCAAGATCGCGGATGGAAAGGGCAGCGTAGCGGATCTGGAAACCATTGACGAGCTGTGCGAGGTTATGCGCAACACCGCACTGTGCGGCCTGGGCGTTTCCACAACCGTTCCGGTCACAACCTGTATCCGCAATTTCCGCAAAGATTTCCTTGCGCACATCGACGGCGACCACTGCTCGGTATGCAGCCTTATCGGAGGTGACAAATAATGATTAATCTGACCATTGATGGATGCCCTGTCTCTGCCCCAGAAGGTACTAGCATTTTGGAAGCAGCCCGTCAGGTGCATATTAAAATCCCAACCCTCTGTTTTCACGAGGATCAGGAGATAAAAGCAAACTGCCGTATGTGCGTTGTTGAAGTAAACGGCAACCAGGCGTTGCAGACGGCTTGTTCCACGCCAATCGCCGAGGGCATGAGCGTAAGAACAGTTTCTGCCCGGATCACCCGTTACCGCCGTGATCTGCTCGAGCTGATCTTTGCCCGCCATCCCCATGACTGCCTCTCCTGCCAGAAAAACGGCCGCTGCGAGCTGCAAAGCCTGGCCGCCCAGCTTGGCGTACAGCGTCATGAAAACCGGTATCAGTATGATGTGCGGGATCTGCCCAAGGATCACAGCTCCCCATCCATTGACCGTGACCCGAGAAAATGTATCCTGTGTACCCGCTGCATCATCGCCTGCCGTGACATCCAGTCCATCGACTGTATCGGCAAGGAAAACCGCGGCTACAACACCAACATCATCCCGCCGTTCGGACTCCCGCTGGCAGACACCCCATGTGTCAACTGCGGCCAGTGCTATCAGGTCTGCCCGACCGGCGCCATCACCATCCACGACGACAGCTGGAAGATCTACGAGGCACTGGACGAGGGTAAGGACGTCGTGGCGCAGATCGCACCGTCTGTCCGGATCAACCTGGCAGAATGCCTGGGCGCGGAGCCTGGCACCGTTTCTACCGGCCGCCTTGTCACCGCAATGCACCGTCTGGGCTTCCACAAGGTGCTGGACGCCGACTTTGCGGCTGACCTGACCATCATGGAGGAAGGCACCGAGCTGCTCAACCGCCTGAAGACCGGCGGCGTGCTGCCAATGATCACCTCCTGCTGTCCGGCATGGGTCAAGTTCTGCGAGACTTTCTATCCAGATCAGACAGACCATCTGTCCACCTGTAAGTCCCCGCAGCAGATGTTTGGCCCTGTGATCAAGACCTGGTGCGCGGAAAAGATGGGTCTGGATCCGGCGAACATCCTCTCTGTTTCCGTCATGCCATGCACCGCCAAAAAGTTTGAGCTTGCCCGCGAGGAAATGAACGCCAGCGGCTACCGCGACGTAGATGTTTCCATCACCGTTCAGGGCCTGGCTGATATGATCAAGGCAGCCGGCATCCAGTTTGACGATTTGGAGGAGACTCCATTCGATTCCCCAACAGGTCTTGGCTCTGGCGCTGGCCTGATCTTTGGCGCGACCGGCGGCGTTATGGAAGCTGCCCTGCGTACCGTTTATGAGGTCGTCACCGGCAAAGAGCTGGCGAAGCTGGACTTCAACGAGGTTCGCGGCATGGAAGGCATCAAGGAAGCCACCATTGATTTGGACGGCACCCCTGTCCGCGTCTGCATCGCCCACACCCTGGCCAATGCCCGCAAGGTCATGGATCTGGTAAGGGAAGGCAAAGCAGAGTATGAGTTCATCGAGATCATTGCCTGCCCAGGCGGATGTATCTCTGGCGGCGGCAACGCACCGCGCACCTGGTCCAAGGTGCAAAAGCGTGCCGAGTCCATCTACGCTGCTGAGAAGGAGCTGCCATACCGCAAGTCCCACGAGACACCGGAGATCAAGCAGATTTATGCGGAGTTCCTCGGTGAGCCAAATAGTGAGAAATCCCACCACCTGCTCCACACCCACTACTGCGACCGCAGCGACCTGGCATTCTAGATACATAGGCAAAAGCTGATTTAAAAACGAGCGGCGTTTGTTCCAGCGGAGCACAACGCTGTTCCATAAAGGGAACCCGTATTCTTCGGAATACGGGTTCTTTTTGGTTCGGCGGCAAAGCGCGGAAGACCGCCCGCTGTTTGCGCGTGCGCGGCACGGCGGGCGTCTGTGACAGCACAATGATCAAAATTGGCAGGAGTACCGGCGCAAAATTTGCTTTTTTCCACAAACTTTTTCAACAGACTGGACATGAACCATATTTAGGAATAGCATTTGTATCGAAGATATGTTATAATAGAACCAATATTGCGTGCGAAAACGGAACCGTTTTTTGCACAGGATTCTATTGGATCATTTTAGATTGATGCTGAATAAAGGAGGACGAAGCAATGCAAAAGCGAATCAGTCAAATGCCATTTGAGGGGACCGAGGCGCAGAAGGAAGAGCTTTTTGCAATGATCGAGCAGCGCAGGAACGACAAGGGCGCGATCATGCCGATTTTGCAGGCCGCACAGGAGATTTATGGTTATCTGCCGATCGAGGTGCAAACCATGATCGCGGAGAAGATGGATATGCCGCTGGAGGAGGTTTTTGGTGTTTCTACCTTTTACTCCCAATTTGCGCTTGTCCCAAAGGGTAAGTACAACATTTCCGTCTGCCTTGGCACCGCCTGCTATGTGAAAGGTTCCAGGGAGATCGTGGACAAAATTACTGAAATTTTAAAGATCCAGCCGGAGGGCTGCACACCGGATGGGAACTTCTCATTAACGGAATGTAGATGCATTGGCGCCTGCGGCCTGGCCCCTGTTATGACGGTGAACAGCGATGTGTATGGCAGGCTGACGCCGGAGGATATCCCAGGGATCCTGGCAAAATATCAATCATCATGATGCGGGAGCTGTCATTAAATGTAATGGACATCGCGCAGAACTCGGTAGCGGCCAACGCCAGGCTGATTTTCATCCGTGTGGCGGAACAGGCCAATCACCTGGAAATTGAGATTCGGGATAATGGCAGCGGTATGACAGAAACGCAGGTGCAGCATGTGGCGGACCCCTTTTATACTACGCGGACGACCCGCAAGGTGGGGCTGGGGGTTTCGCTGTTCAAAATGCAGGCGGAGCTGACCGGCGGCGGCCTGACGGTGACCTCACGGGAAGGGGAGGGGACCGATGTGGTCGCGACCTTCGATACCTCCCATGTGGATATGATTCCCATTGGAGATATGGAGTCTACCGTTTTGCTGCTCATCACCTGCAACCCGGACCTGGATTTTGTCTACTGCAGAAGCCGGGATGACCGGTCCTTTACATTGGATACAAGGGAACTTCGCGCCGTGCTTGGCGCAGATATACCGCTGAACACCCCCGATGTGACGGTGTGGATCAGGGAGTATTTACAGGAAAATTTAGAGTTGATTCAGGGAGGTTAACGTATATGAAAACATTAGCAGAATTGCAGGCGATACGGGATAAGGCGCGCAAGGAGATGAGCGCGCGGGAAGACAGCGACGACAATATCCGCGTGCTGGTTGGCATGGCAACCTGCGGCATTGCCGCGGGGGCGCGGCCGGTCCTCACCGCGTTGATGGATGAAATTGCAAAGCGGAACCTGACTAAGGTCACTGTGACCCAGACAGGCTGTATTGGCATTTGCCAATTTGAGCCGATCGTAGAGATCGTGGAGCCTGGCAAAGAGAAGGTCACCTATGTTAAGATGACGCCGGAAAAAGCCGTAAGAGTTGTAAATGACCACTTGGTAAACGGCAATGTGGTCACCGAGTTTACAATCGGTGCGAATGCCAAATAAAAGGAGGAAGATTTATGTATCGTTCCAATGTTCTTGTTTGCGGCAGCACCGGCTGCACCTCGAATCACAGCAAAGACGTCATGGATAAGCTCCGGTCGGAGATCCATCGCCGCGGCCTGGAAAAAGAAGTCAATGTGATCCAAACAGGCTGCTTTGGCCTGTGCGCCCTCGGCCCCATCGTGATCGTCTATCCGGAAGGCGCGTTCTACAGCATGGTGACCGTCGATGACGTGCCGGAGATCGTGGAGGAGCATCTGCTCAAAGGCAGGATCGTTAAGCGGCTGCTGTATCAGGAGTCTATTGATAATGACGTGGTGCGTTCCCTGGAGGAAACGCCGTTTTACAAAAAGCAGCTCCGGATCGCCCTGCGCAACTGCGGCGTGATCAATCCGGACGTGATTGAAGAATACATCGCTATGGACGGCTATGCGGCCCTGGCTAAGGCTGTGACCGAGATGACCCCCCAGCAGGTGATAGATGAAATCAAGGAATCCGGCCTGCGCGGCAGAGGCGGCGGCGGTTTCCCAACCGGCATTAAATGGAGCCTGGCGGCGGCTAACGCGGCCGACCAGAAATACGTCTGCTGCAACGCCGACGAGGGCGACCCGGGCGCGTTTATGGACCGTTCCATCCTGGAGGGCGATCCCCATGCCGTGCTG